>JAJCYK010000576.1 GCA_029262935.1 Cytophagales bacterium
TTACCTTTTGTGGATTTGCAAGTTCTTCCAAAACATTCAATCGCTGATCGGGTACGGTAATTACCCCCACATTCGGCTCGATGGTACAAAAAGGATAGTTAGCGGCCTCCGCTTTTGCGTTTGATATAGCATTAAATAGTGTGGATTTACCGACATTTGGCAATCCCACAATACCAACTTTTAAACCCATAGAAATAGTACTCTCGTTTGACAGCAACAAAAATACCACACGGATGTTAGTAAGGCGATATTTTAGGTAAAAAAATGAATTTTAGTGATAAAAAAAGCCCTTAATGGATCAAGAGCTTGTTTACTTTAGGTTTTGGTTACTCCCAACTGAGCTCCTGATCTAAGCCTGAATCGGTTTCTACTTGCACTTCCCCCTTTTCTTGCGCTTCCTTAGTTTCTCGTTCGTCGAATTGAGTAAAATCAACTTCCGGCATAAGTTCAGTTTTAACATGGTCGACAGTGGCATTTAAAGCGTCGACAAATTTGTTAAAGTCCTCTTTGTAAAGGAATATTTTATGTTTTTCATAAAAGTAGCCGTCCTCTTTATATCGACGCTTGCTCTCAGTAATGGTCAGATAGTAGTCATTTGACCTAGTTGCCTTAACATCAAAGAAATAAGTTCGTTTCCCCGCTCTTACTCTTTGCGAATAAATCTCGGCTTTGCCATTGTCTTTGTTCTCTTCCACGTTCCTGAAATTTGTTGTTAACCTGCTGTAAAAATATGAATTTTGATAAACTATAAAAATAAATTGATTAATTTCCGTTTAAACTTAAAAATTACCTCTAAATACCTCACCTTCTACAAATTAGTTAGTTAAGGAAAACATTTTATGGAATTCAGTCTAAAGGATATTCGGGAAGTTGGAAATATTGAATTGCTGGCGAGACAGATGGTTGAGGGTTTTATCACCGGATTACACAAATCCCCTTATCATGGATTTTCCGTGGAATTTGCAGAGCATCAGCTCTACAATAGTGGCGAAAGTACCCGTCATATCGATTGGAAGGTGTTTGCAAAAACAGACCGTTTATATACCAAAAGATATGAAGAGGAAACAAACTTAAGGTGCCATTTGGTAATTGATTGCTCCTCATCAATGTATTACCCTACCGCTAACCACGGAAAGATAACCTTCAGTATTATGGCGGCGGCGGCTTTGACTTATCTCCTGCAAAAGCAACGAGACGCTGTAGGCCTTTTTACATTTTCTGATAAAATCGAATTGCAAACTCCGGTTAAGTCTACCGCTACCCATGCGCATAAGATCTTTTTAGCTTTAGATCAATTGCTTAAAGAGGAGCGAAAGAAGCAAACCACCTCGATTGCTCCGGTAATCCACGAAATAGCTCAAAAGATTCATAAACGATCTTTAGTTGTCCTGTTTAGTGACATGTTCCACAATCAAGACGAGCTCAAAGACATATTTACCGCATTACAACATTTAAAGCACCAAAAGAACGAAGTATTGCTGTTTCATGTAATTGATCATGATACAGAAGTCGATTTCAAATTTGATGATCGACCTTATGAATTTATTGATTTGGAGAGTGGAGAAAAGACCCGGTTGATGCCTGGAGAAATAAAAGAAAGTTATAAAAACGCCATGTCAGAAAGTTATTTACAGCTGAAGATGAAGTGCAATCAATTTAAAATAGATTTGGTAGAAGTAGATATTAAATATCCGTTTCAAAAAATTCTTTCTCAATACTTAATCAAACGTGCGAGAATGAAATAAATGCGGAGGCCAAAGCCTCCATATGATTCGTTTGTTAGACGTGCATTTGTTCTTTTTTGGCCATTAGCTCCCCTTCTGATTCCTCATGATCTGGATCTGGGATACAGCAATCAACTGGGCAAACTGCAGCACATTGCGGTTCTTCATGAAATCCGGTGCACTCTGTGCACTTTCCACTTACAATGTAATAGAACTCGTCAGAAACTGGCTCTTGTAAAACCGTAGCATCCTGCGTATCTCCATCATCTAGTTGGACTTCTGTTAAAGATGTGCCACCTGCCCAAGTCCACTCCATGCCACCTTCATATATGGCTGTATTCGGGCATTCAGGTTCGCAAGCTCCGCAGTTGATGCATTCATCTGTGATCATTATGGCCATAGTTACTTAATATTTTAGTGGTGCATTTATTTTTTTACCTTTACAAAAATAGATACAAACTCTTACTCCTCCAAGGTTTTGGAGCCTTAAAAAGCTATCAATGAAATATGGATTTAGATGATCGAATTAAGGCCCTAAGCCAGTTAGGAGAGCATATAAGCCAAGCTCAATGGGTTGCCGACTATCAAGCACTGCAGTATGAAAATCCCTGGTTCATTGAAGCCAACATCAATCAGGCATTAAATGGTATCCTGAAGTTTCTCGACTTACAGAAACTTTATTCTTGGGTTGGCTCATACAAAATAGATAAGCCCACCAATAAGACTATCGGTCTGATATTAGCAGGGAATATTCCTGCTGTAGGTTTCCACGACCTTCTTTCAGTTTTTATTTCAGGTCACAAAGCAAAGGTGAAGTTAAGCCATCAAGACCGGCTGTTAACCCTTTCGCTCTTTGAAGAATTGGTTAGAATAGTTCCGGATCTTGCGGCACAAGTGCAATTCGTTCATTCTTTGGATCAAAATATAGATGCGATAATTGCCACTGGAAGTGATAATACTTCCAGGTACATTTCGGATCGGTTCCAAACATTGCCTAAGTTAATTAGAAGGAATCGCACTTCGCATGCTGTTATCAATGGCACCGAAAACAAAAGTGCTTTACTAAATCTTGGCCGAGATGTATTTAGTTACTTTGGAAAAGGGTGCCGTAATGTGTCAAAAATTTGGATACCCAATGGTTACCTCGTTAAGGATTTTCGGACAAACCTTGGAGATCAAAGTCATCTTTTAACAAGCGTACCCTACGGTAACAATTACCGCTTTCAGAAAGCCTTGCGTCTTACAGGAGAGCAACCCTTTGTCGATCTAGGTCATACCCTAATGATAGAAAGTAAAGCAGTGGTTAGCCCCATAGCTACCCTTTATTATGAACACTATGAAAATGCCCAAAGTCTTTCTCAAGAATTGAAGGCGATCTCTAAAAAATTGCAATGTGTAGTGTCTGATAAGTCTTGGTTTCCTCGCTCCATTCCTTTTGGTGAAACTCAAGTCCCAGACTTGACGGATTATGCCGACAATGTGGACACGCTAAAATTTTTGTTGGAACTAAACTAGGGTCCGTCTCCGCTCCAGATTTCTACCCATCCCTTGAACACTTCTCCATCTATTTCCAGGCGATAAAAGTAAGTGCCATCTGCATTATCATCTCCGTTCCAATCGTTTTGATAGTTGCTTGATTCGTACACGATTTTTCCCCAACGATTTGATACAATTAGGGCCGAACCATTAGTAGGAAGGTTTCTTACAAAAAAGGTTTCGTTAATATTATCGTCATTTGGTGTGAATACATTAGGAATAAACACTGTTTCGTCAAATCCCAACACTTGGTTAATAACCACTAAGCAACCTTGTGCATCTCTGGCGATAATTTCATAGGTACCTGCATATAAATCCTGGAAAGTAACTTCATGATTTCCCGTAGTATTATTTAGCGATGTGGGCGTGAAATCGATGAACGTACTTTGGGGAGGAAACGCGGGAATTGTTAAATTAATGCTTACTTCAAATGGCGGGGTCCCAGAGGCTGTAACCACCACCACAGTAAAGGAACCTGTTGCCTGATCCGACAAGCTAATTACAGGGTCAATTACGGAAGCCTGAAGAGGCTGTAAAGGTTGTCCCACGGTAATGGTAGTAGTCAATAGGTTGGTACAAACACCAGTTTGTTGCAAGGTTACATCATAGTCACCTGCTGTAAGATCCGGGACGGTAAACAAGGGCTGATCGGTTTGCCCAATTGTTGTGCCATTTAATAGAACATCCAGCACAGGTGATGATCCACCAGCTCCCGTGATATTTGTTAATTCAATAGCCCCTGTATTATCTCCAAAGCAAATCACATCCACTGGCGTTGCTGTAAAGTCAACAGTAGGACACAGTGTATTGCAAATGGCATCGTTGCGATCAAATACGTTAACAAGTACCTGGGCTGGCATGCTGGGTCCACACCCCACATCTTGAGTGACAAAAAATGTAGTAGTACCAATCGAGGTCACATCCAATTCTGCTGGTCCTGGTTGATATTCAGGTCCAGTAGCGACTTGATTCGTTAAAGCCGCGTCGGTATACCATATTAAATTGGTACCAGTAGCCATTAATCTCGGTGCCACGAAATCTTGACATATGTCCATGGGACTTGGTGCTACAGGCGAAATCGTTATAATCACATCTACGGTTACACGAGCAGTATCAGTACAACCCACGCTGTCAGTAACGGTAAGTAAATAAGTGGTGCTAGTCATAGGGCTAGCCATTGGATTTTGGAGGGTCGCGTCATCCAAACCTGCAGCTGGAGACCATAAGTAGGTCATTCCACCGGTGCCTGTAAGTTGGGTAGCATCTCCTTGGCATATGGTCATGTCAGCACCAGCGTCAGCCATAGGAGTAGGATTAATTCTTACTATTAATGTATCTGCCGTGGGCACACACCCCAAAGAAGATCCAGGATCGTCGATATTTAATATCATTAATATACTGTCGGCGGTTATATCAGCAGCACTGGGCACATAAAAAGTACTTAGTGCATCCATATCTGCAAACGTCCCGGTTCCTGTGGTAGTCCAGGTAATGCCATTTGCAATACAGGCTACCACTCCATTCAGCAGCACATTGTCCCCTTCACAAAGCTGTTGATCAGCACCCGCGATTACGGTATTGCCCGTGACAATTAAAATGGTCATTAAATCACTTTGCAGGGTACAAGGACCTGCTCCATCAGGATCGTTGGTGGTTAATATCAGAATCACGCTGCCAGCTATAATATCTGCAGCGCTTGGGGTATACACTGCAGTTAATGAGGTAACATCGTCAAATACTCCCGTGCCATTACTACTCCAGATAGCGCTGGTGGCACTGCCACCGATAGATCCAGATAAGTTAATCATATCACCAGCAGGGATGGCTTGATCAAGGCCAGCATCAACGGTGGGTAATTGGTTGATCGTAATATCCAAGGTATCAGTACCGGCTGGACATCCGCCAGCTCCATCAGGGTCGTCCGTGTTTAGAACTAATTGCACTACCCCGGCAATCATATCGCTGGCATCGGGAAAATACGTAGTGTTTAGGGCAGTGGGGTCATTAAATGTCCCACCTCCCAAAGTAATCCACATAGGATTATTAGCAGCTCCAGAGATCATACCATTTACTATAACATCGTCTCCCTGGCAGATGATTTGATCAACTCCAGCATTCACGACAGCGGCAGGATTGAAAGTAACGGTCAAAGAACTACTTTGTACGGAGCAAGGGCCAGCTCCATCTGGGTCATTGGTAATTAATGTTAAGATTATACTTCCGATGCTACGATCCATGGCACTGGGTGTGTAAACAGCATTTAAGCTGGTATTATCATCAAATAATCCGGTACCAGTAGTGGTCCAAATACTACTGGTGGCGCCTCCTCCAATGGTACCATTTAACAGTACATCATCGGTCTCGCAAACGATTTGATCTGGACCTGCGGTAACGGTAGCGGCATCATTAAGGTTTAACTGGAAGGTGTCTATACGGGTACAAGTTGATAAAACATAGGTCACTTCAATATCAATCGGGCCAATGAGGCCGCTAGGATTGAAATCCGTGCCGATTACTCCAGGGCCACTAAATGATAGTGTACCACCGGTGGGGTTGACGGTTAACGTTGTCAATAGATTAAGCAGACCTTCATCGTTACAAGTTTCTGCCGGAGGGGTAAAAGTTAAAGTAGGTAGTGCTTGCACATCCACTGTCATGATTTCGTTTACAATACAAGCGCCAAAATCATATTGTACATTTATATTGACAAATCCATTGAGTCCGGCAGGGTCGAATGTGTTTGCAATAGCATCTACTCCCGGACCACTGAATGCAAAAGTACCACCTGCTGGGTTCGCGGTAGCCCAGGCGGTAATATCTTGTGGTCCTGCGTTGACACACAATGGAGTTATCGGAGTGAGCGTAAGCACAGGTGCTTGCTCCACATCAATTATCATAGTTTCCACAACAGTACAGGCTCCAACTTGGTAGGTAACCAGTATATTTACCATACCACTCTGACCCATAGGATCAAACATACTAGTAGACACTCCAGGTCCGCTAAAAGAGAACGTACCGCCCCCAATGTCTGCTGATACCATAGTCAACAAATCGTAGGGGCTATCAGCATCACAAACAGGTGTTACTGGAGTTAATGTTAATACTGGTGTGGGCTCTACAACAATAACCATGGTTTCTATTACAGTGCAGCTTCCTAGCACATAGGAAACGTCAATATTGGTTGGGCCGTTTTGATTGAAAGGGTCAAAAGTTGTACCGCCCACAGGAACTCCTGGTCCGCTAAAAGAGAACACCCCACCAACTAAATCTGCACTTACCATAGTGGTCAAGTCTTGTAAACCTGCATTAGCACAAATAGGAGTAACTGGCGTCAAGGTAAGTGTTGGCATTTCTTCCACGTCTATTACCAATATGCCGGTCACAGCACATGTTCCTAAGGTGTAGGTCACATCGATGTTTACAGTGCTACCGCCAGAATTTATAGGGTCAAATGAAGATCCTGTAACGTCCGGTCCTGAAAAAGTCAGTGTGCCACCGGCAGGTGTGGGCGTAACCATAGTAGTGAGATCCTGAATCCCGGCATTCGTACAAAGCGGGCTAATAGGGTTCAAGCTAAGGGTTGGTAGTGCATCCACGTCAATAAACATGGTGTCAATCACTGTACAAGCACCCAAGACATAGGTCACCTCAATAGTGGCCGTGGTTCCGCCCAACGAACCAGGGTTGAAATTGGTGCCTGAAACACCGTCACCGGCAAAACTAAATGCTCCTCCTGGAGGGGCAGCACTTACCATGGTCAGTAAATCTTGAAGTCCAGAATCAGCACAGAGTGGTGTCGTGGGTGTCAAGGTAAGCACCGGCGCCTGTTCCACCGTCATTACCAAAACACCGGTTTCAGTACAGGTTCCATTGGTCCATTGCACGTTAATATTAATGGGGCCGGATAATCCGGTGGGATCAAAATTACTGCCAAAGGGGCCTGAAAAGGAAAAGGTACCCGGGGTGTTTGGGGTAGTCGAAACGATAGTGTTTAAGTCAATTATCCCCGTGTTGTCGCATACTGAAGTGGGTGGCAAGTTCAAAGTGGGCGGTTCCTGTACGGTTACATCTATGGTGTCAATGGTGGTACAATTTCCAAAAAGATAGGAAGCCTCTATTTGATAAACACCAGTAGGCAGACCCGCGGGGTCGAAAAAGTCTCCCGTTACATTCGGACCTGTAAAGGTAAAGGTGCCGCCAATTAAATTTTCTATTATGAAGTTGTTCAAATCGATAGGGGCATCATTCTCACATAATGTGGTAGGGAAAGGAGTTACCACTGCTGCCCGTTCCACATCAAACGAAATAGCTCCTATGCTGAGAACCGAACATACTCCAATATCGTAGGTGACAATGATATCAAAAGGGCCGTTTATTCCTGCGGGATTGAAGAAGTTGCCGCTAACTGAACTTCCAGGACCACTAAAAGACCAAGTGCCTCCAGTAAATCCTGTAGTATCTACCAATTCTGCTAATGCTAACAAGTCTTGCGGTCCATCATTGCTACAAATGGTGACCGTGGGTTGGTTTAGTATTTGGGGCTGGTCTGTTGACAGATCCACTACTAAGCCGACCGGTGGCATATCTGGTGAAGTCAGGTAGGCAACATCTAAGAAATACGTGCCATCTGACAATCCCGTATAATCAATAACATGAACAGTAGTGGTATCTCTTAAAGTGAAAGCCGGTCCGTTACTAGGACGAGCATTTAATATGAATACTATGGTCGGATCAGGGCTACCCACCAACTCGAACTGGATTGATCCAGAGTTAGGCTGGGTACAAGTTGGGTTTACGAAACTATTCAGCTGTAAAGTTTGAGCATGCAATGATGTTACAGCACCAAGTCCCAACCATAATAACCAACAAATAAACGCTAATCGCTTCATACTAGTCGAGATCCATCATTGATTATTGTGGGACAAAATTGCTATCTCCTGAGCGTCAGGATAATCATAATAGGTACATGATTTAGGGACAAAGGATACCGGTACTGAGGTGATTGCGTAAATAACTAAAAAGTGTTGCGTAAACTTACTTTTCATAAAAATGGAAGTTGCGTGGCTACCGCGACAGTTGAGAATAGATCATCAAAAATGTTGAGAATATAGTCTTTTCTCTTCTAATGTTAAATATTCAAGAATTATATAAATAATACAATTAATTATAAGGATTTTTTATAATTCAATTAGAATAAATACAATATTGAAGATGCGCCACCATCAATGTTTCAAATTCATCGTTAGCTTAAGTATAAAAAAGCACATATACTGTGCATAATTGGATAAAAACTTACACTGCCCTCGTTTATTTACCGCTTCATTTGAAACACGCTATTACAGGTACCTTTTAGACTATTTTGCAGGTGATATTTCCTTTTATTTAATTACCTTTGTGTTCTTGAAAATCTTATATCCTATTATTAAAAAAGCTTG
>JAJCYK010000577.1 GCA_029262935.1 Cytophagales bacterium
TACAGACGTTTATTCGTGCACACGGCTGTGCTGGGTTTCTATGCAAGTCAAGAAGTGATATTCTATAGCAAATTTATTCAGAACGCAATGAATCCACGGGATTAACATTAGCCGATTTGACTGCTTGAAAGCTTATAGTAAGCAAAGTAATAATCAGCCCCAGTGACCCAGCTACCAGGAACACCCACCAGGAGATTTCCATGCGGTAATCATAGTTCTGCAACCATCCACTAAGCAAATAGTAAGACGCAGGAATGGCTATAAGGCAAGAGAGCATAATCAATTTAACAAAATCCTGGGTTAGCAATCGCCATACTTGAGCCACCGTAGCGCCCAGTACTTTCCGGATGCCGATTTCTTTGGTTCGCTGCTCTGCAACGTAGGATGCCAGACCAAGTAGGCCCAGACAACTGATGAAAATAGCAACCACTGCCAGAAAGTTAGCCAGATTACCAATACGCTCTTCGGCCTGGAATTTAGCGTCATATGCTTCATCTACAAATTGGTAATCAAAAGGTGCGGAAGGTATGATGTTACTAAAAGCTGCTTCAATTTTTGGCAGTGCTTGACTTGCACTAATTTCCGGATTGATACGTATAAATAACCAACGTAAGTCATTCTCCGAGAGGAAAATAATAGATGGGCGTACCGCTTCAAACGGAGATCCCTTCACCATATCCTTTATCACACCTAAAATGGTAAAATTGGCAGATTCCCGCTGAGGAGGATCCCAAGTTATAATTTGCCCGATTGGATTTTCTAGTTCCATTAATTTTAAAGCGGATTCCGTGATTACAATCCCAGATAAATCACTTTGATAATCCCTGGCAAAATCTCTTCCATTAGTAAACTGCCAACCTACGGTACTACCATATTCATGTGTCACAAAAATGGTATTAAATACCGGATCAAAGGAAGGATCTTTGCCTTCCCAGATAAAACCATCATTGTTTCCTAGGATATTTGTAACTGGGTAGTTGGCTTCTGCCATTTCACTTACTACTCCAGTTTTCCTAAGTTCATTTCTTAAGGCCTGGTATTTCCCAAAGTATTCTGGTGATCTTGGCTGAAGCATCAGTAATCCTTCCCTAGAATAGCCCACGGGTCGGTCTTTAACGTATTGGATCTGTTGATTGACAATAATAGTACCTACAATCAGCGCAATGGAAATGGTAAATTGAAAAACCACCAATGCCTTTCGAGGTGTAGCTGCCGTCCCCCCGCTTGGTACAATGCCTTTGAGTACTTTCACCGGATGAAATGATGACAAGTAAAAAGCCGGGTAGCTTCCAGCCAGTAGAGCGGTGGAAATGGTGAAGCAAAATCCGCATAACCAGAACCACTGATTAGTCCAAAGCATAGTCATTTCCTTCCCCGTGACTTGATTGAACCATGGTAAAATGAGGGTTGTCAAAAGTAAGGAGCAACCAAAGGCCAATATAGCCACCAAAAACGATTCACTTAAAAATTGGCAGATCAGTTGTCCGCGTGCCGATCCCAAGCTTTTCCGAACTCCTACTTCCTTGGATCGCTTTTCCGAACGGGCTGTACTTAAGTTTATAAAATTGATACAGGCCAATAGCAAAACAAAGACACCGATGGTACCATAGAACCACACGAACTTTATCCCATGACTAGTAACAGTTACACCATTTTCGAATTCAGAATGGAGATGCCATTTATTCATGGGATGAAGAAAATGTCTAGGAGGGAAATTGGGGTTTCTGACCACAACATGCGGTAGCATGGCATCATTTATAACTAAAGATACTTCCTCAAGATCGGCTTCAGGACTAAGTTGGGCATAGACATACATAAACTGGTTTGACCAAACATCATCATCGGGCCGACCATCAAGTAATCTCTCCAAAGGTGCAAAGTAAGTAGCCGCACTAAACTCCGAATTCAAGGGCAGATCTTCATATACACCAGTCACTTTGAGGTCCCATTGCGCATCCATATTCAAAACTTGATTCAATGGATCAGTATCGCCAAATAATTTTTTTGCCAATGAATGAGATAGCAGTATCGAATTCATATCATTAAGACCTTCCCCAGTGCCGTGAATCATATTGAGACTTAACATTTCCGGTCCGCCCGGTTCCATGAAATATCCTGGCTGCGTAAATTTATGTTCCTTATTGGCCACCACTCGCTCTTCTATGCCTGCCCTTACCATTGCTACCTGCTCAAAATGGCTGCTATATTCAGACCTCAACAGAGGGCCCAAGCCGCGAACCAGTGACGAACTGGTAAAATTCTGACCGTGATGCGAATCGTGACGTAAAACTTGGGCAATCCGTTCATAATTCTGATGGTATTTGTTATAAGATAATTCATCATATATCCATAAGGCGATGAGTATCGCCACAGTTATACCTATAGCAAGACCGCCAATATTGATGAAGGCGTAACCTTTATTTTTGAGAAGATTACGATAGGCAATTTTTAGGTAGTTCTTTAACATGTTACTTTGCTATTTAAAGGTCAGTCTCGTTTCTCTTTAAAGCAGAAATAAGATCAGCTCAGGTTTTTCGGAGCTTCCAGGTTCCGATAGATCAAAAATTTGTAACAAGAATTGCTCTTCTATTCAAAGTTTTTGATCGAATACCTAACTTCGGTATGTGCACCAAACTATTAACCAAATTATGTGCCATTCCGAAATTTTGTATTTGACGATGATTGGACGTAGGTTAATGTTCGCTGACGTACCTTTTTGTACGAGAGCGTGCATTTGTACATAAATATTTTAGGAATGTAAAATTTAACCAAACGGTCGTTTAGGCTAGTCCAGGACTAAAAGTTAAATAAAACCCAGGGTTTCATTAACTTAAAGCCCTATTTATTGCACTCTCTGATCGCTTGAGGGATCAGGGTGCCCCATACTAAATGTGATGCAAGCCTTAAGTTTTAACCGCACAAACCTTCAAGTTTCATAGTCGAAAAGAATTGAGATCGACAACCCTAAAGTAATTTCAGGTTACTCATTAAGCAAACTGATAGTGGCTTTGGAAAAGGTTGCAAACTTTTAACCTACTAATAGGATTACAGGGTTCATTACATGTGTAAGGAATTTAACGATTTCGAAAAATACAAAAGTGCTAAGCTCCTAAGAGCCTCTCTTTTACTGGAATTAAAAAAATTGAAACAGGTATTTATACGGTTGTGACATTCTCTATTAATTCCCCATTAGCGCCTAAAATAGATACTAAATAGCCAAGCTTTCTTACCTGCATTCACCCAAGGCAATTCTGGATTCACCTTTATTAAGACTATTATTATTAAGAGACTTCATCAAATCAAATTGAACCATTATGAAAACTATCCTTTCCCTATTTCTTTCATGTTTCCTCTTAAGTTTTGTGCACTCTGTTACCGCACAAGATACACTACGCACCAATGTCAAAGAGCGAGCTGACGCCTTGACAGCGAGGCTTAGCAGAGACTTAGATCTTTCCGGTAACCAGAGCCAGCGACTAAATCCTATTATGATTAAACGGTCGAATGATTTTAAGAGAATTAGAGAAACCTATGGCTCAGATCCCCAAATACGAAAGGACAGTATCGAAGAGATTAATTGGCAGGCAAGGACTTCTCTAAAGAAGGTTCTTACTGATGACCAGTTTAAGCTATACGACATCTTGCGCGAACAAACGAGACATCAAAAATTGCTTTACCAGCAAAAGCATCCCAACAAAAGGAAATCTGAAGAGGATGAAGAGCTTGAGTTTTAGGCGCTCCTTTTAATTTTTTT
>JAJCYK010000578.1 GCA_029262935.1 Cytophagales bacterium
TCGAGCGTCGCCCCATATACTTGGTCCACTCCCTGCAACCAGGTTAATAAATTTCCATAAAAAGTCTGAACCCTAATAAAAGATCCCATGCTTGCCTGAATCACTTTCGGGTGGAAACAGTCCGCACAGTCCTCTGAACAAATCACTTTCTTCACTCCATACCAATCTGCAATTCTTAAAATGGTTCCTAAATTTCCTGGATCTCTAATCCGGTCCAAAGCAATGATCAATTCCTGGGGTGCAATTACCAATGGTTCTGCCCTAGGGTACTTTGCCACGGCCAAGGCAGTTTGATTGTTTTTCAAAGCACTAACAGTATTTAGCTCCCTTTCACTAACCAATATCACCTTCTGCCCCAACATTTGAGGGAGTTTCTCGTTCTCCATTAAGAAAGGTTCGGTGGCCAGTAAGTGGGTAATTTCAAAGGGACTATGGACTAATTCCAGCACGCTTTTTGCTCCTTCAACCAAAAAGCTTTGGGCTTTTTTGCGGTATTTCTTTAATTGCAGAGACTTAATGTACTTTACAGTGCTTTTTGAGATCATATATGGCGGGAAAAACGAGTTGAAAATAAACAATTTTTTAAACTGCTTCGTGTTAATACTAGCATTTAGTAGTTGCATCGGTACCAAAAACCTCCCAGACGGTCAATATCTTTTAGACCGTCAAAGATTAAAAGGCGCAAAAAACATTGACTCTGAACGTCTGGTAGAACTCTATCAGCAAAAACCCAATCGCAAAATACTAAAAGTTCTTCCGGTTTCACTTTACACCTGGATGTATCAAACAGGTGAAAAAAAGTTTGACCGTGATAAAATCAATTCCAGTAAGGAGAAGATCAGGGTCAAGTATGACCGTAAAATAGCAGAAAATGCCGGGGATGAGGTTAAGATTAATCGTTTGGAAGCTCGTAAAGAATCCAAGATGGGTAAAAAGGACAAGATCTTGGAGAACGGAAACAAGTTTATGCAATGGGGTGAGCCCTTAGCCGTATTCGATAGCGTACTAGCAAGTACCACCAGGCAAAAAATGCTACAGTTTCTTCAAGGAAAAGGGTTCTTCCTCGGGCAGGTATCTACCAAGGTACGCTATTCCGGAAAACGTGCCTTTGTTACTTACGAAATTCAAGAAAACCTCCCCTACCTACTGGACAGTTTAATCCTGGTGACAGGAGATACTGCTATTACCACTTTAATAAATAGGAATGCCTCTACTAGTAACATAAGAAAAGGCGACAATTATGATGTCGAAAGGCTTGATCAGGAAATTATAAGGATAGAAAGCCTACTTAAAGACAATGGTTACTTCGAGTTTAGTAGACAATTTATAGAATACGCGGTAGACACTACTATTTTAGGAAATAAAAAAGTGGCCTTAAAAACCTTAGTGAACACCCCCTCCAAGCGTGGCTATCATAAAGTATTTAAAGTAGATAGTGTGATTTTTACGACAGATGCCAACACGTCTAGTACAAAATCACAAAGGGACAGCCGTTACTATAATCGAATTACTTATCGATTCTTTGAAGAAAAGTATGCTAAAAAGATATTGGATCGGAGGCTGTTTATTTATCCGGGAGACCTTTATAGTAAATCCAATACTTTTGGGACGCAGCGTCAATTGGCCAATCTTGATATGTTCAAGTTTGTAAATGTCAACTACGACACTACAGGCGGGAAGTTCATTGCCAATATTTTTACTAGTCCCTTAGATCAGTATCAGTTAACCCAAGAAGTAGGCATTAATGTTACTGCCAACCAAAGAGTACCGGGACCATTTTACAACTTCAATATTAAGAATCGCAATACTTTTGGGGGTTTGGAAATATTGGAATTGAGTGGACGTTTTGGGGTGAACGGGGTGACCTCATACAGTGACGACGGCCAGATTGCCAACAGCTTGGAAATTGGTGCTAACTTATCTTTAACGTTACCGGATTTTGTTTTCCCTTTGGGCAATACTCTTAAATCGAAATTCGGACAGCTAAACCCGCGTACGAGAATTTCTATAGGTTATGATTATATCGACCGTGATGATTTCACACGGGACAACCTAAATGCATCTTTAAGGTACAGTTGGCAACGAGATCAAAGCAGGCTTTACAATTTCACTTTAGCTGATGTAAACCTGATCAATACGAGAAACGAATCCACGGAGTTTCAAGAAGTACTTCGCGAAAGCGATAGCCTAGGTACCAGTTTTCATAGAGCCTTTGAAAGGTCTTTTGTTAGTAGCATGTTCTTTACCGCATTATTTGATTTTAATCAATACGGCACTTACCAAAATAAAAGTTCTTATGTAAGGCTGCTAGCGGAAAGTGGAGGGACCTTTTTGAATCTATTCGGAACTAATTTTTTAGAGAAAGACAGTTTGGAAAACTATAAGTTCCTTAAGTTCAATATCGATTATCGGCGTCATATTCCTTTGGCTACTAGCGGGGCTTTTGCTTATCGTGTAAATTTCGGTATTGGAATACCCTATGGGGACAATGATATCCTTCCGTATGAGAAAAACTTCTTCGCCGGAGGTAGTTCGAGCGTTCGTGCCTGGGGTCCACGACGGTTGGGTCCCGGATCTTATTCACCGATTAATGAGGAAACCGGTCAAATCGATTACAACTTTGAACAACCTGGCGAGCTGATCTTTGAGGCCAGTTTAGAATACAGACAAAACTTGGTAGGTTTTGTTGATTGGGCGTTCTTTATCGATGCAGGCAACATTTGGACCTTAAGAGATGATGTTGGGGACGATGGGGAAGTAAGAAGACCTGGGGCTAAATTCGAATCTAAGCGCTTTTATAAAGAAATTGGAGTGGGCACGGGACTTGGTTTCCGTATGGACTTTACGTTTTTAATTATGAGGATTGACCTGGGTGTAAAAGTATACGAACCCGCTCGTCCTGAAGGCAGCCGGTTTGTGCTGGACAAGTTTAAATTTGGGGGTTTGGATGACACCACAGAAAACGCCATCACCTTAAATATCGGTATCGGGTATCCCTTTTAGTAGGTCAACAGATCCTTTAATTCTTTCGCCACCTTTTCTGCATTGGGCAACATTTCTTGCTCTAAGGAAACATTTAGAGGGACTGCCGGTAAATTCAGTGCTCCACATAGGCCAATAGGAGCATCTAAATACTCCCAGCAGGTTAATCCTATTCTACCCGCCAAGGATTCTGCAAATGAATTCAATAGAGGCTCTTCTGTTACTACCAAACACCTGTGATGGGCTTTAACGGATTCGGACACCATTTCCCAGTCCAAGGGGTTAAGTGTTCTTAAATCAAGTATACTGACCTGATCGGGGTACTGTTTGCTCGCTTCCAGGCTCCAATAGACCCCCATTCCATAAGTTATGATTAAGGCCGCAGATCCTTCCTGTTGGCGGGTAACTGGGGCTTCTTTTACTAATCTTGCTTTTCCAAGGGGTATGATGTAGGCATCGTCCGGTTCGATGGTCTTCGCCCCAGCGGTGCCTGGTACTTTGGACCAATAAAGTCCTTTGTGTTCCAACATAAGTACAGGGTTGGGGTCATAAAAAGCGGCTTTAAAGAGCCCTTTCAAATCGGCAGCATTGCTTGGGTATACTACTTTTACTCCTCTGATATTAAGTAAAGTGGATTCTACACTTCCTGAGTGATAAGGTCCACCACCACCATAGGCACCAATGGGAACTCTTATCAATGCCTGTACAGGAAACTGACCTTGGGACAAGTAGCAGGACTTTGACAACTCCTCCACCAGTTGATTAATTCCCGGCCATATGTAATCAGCGAATTGTACTTCCACTACGGGTTTACAGCCTACTGCGGACATGCCTACTGTGGAACCAACAATGTATGCCTCCTGAATGGGCGTATTAAACACTCTATTAATGCCGTATTTTTTAGTTAGGTTGGCCGCTTCTCTAAAAACCCCTCCCAGAGCACCGCCAACATCCTGTCCATAAAATAAGGCTTCTGGGTGCCCCGCCAGTAATTCATCCAAAGCATGCAATCCGGCATCTACCATGATCACCTTTTCTGCTCCTTCAGGAGTGCGTTGTCCCTGCTCTTGCAAAATGGGCGTATCTGCAAATTCGTATTTACTCAGATCAGAGATTTCCGGATCTTCAGATTTGATGGCTTTTTCAAAGTCACTACGCACCTGCTCATTTGCTGCTTTTTCTAACTCTTTCAACTTCTTTGCAGACACCCCAATATCTTTTAAATACCGCTCGAATTTTACAATAGGGTCATCAGCAGCATGTTTTAACAAATCTTGATCCCCACGATACCATTCTTTTCTCACCCCACTAGTATGATGTCCTAACAGAGGACACTTGGCGTGTACTAATAATGGTTTACGTTCTTTTCGAACAAAATTAAGCCCCTTTTGCAGACCCTGGTAGGAGTCTATAAAATCTGAACCATCGACCCGCATTCTTTCCATACCAACAAACCCTCCCATGAACTCGTAGGCGTCCATGGATCGCATTTCTGAGCCCCTGGCGGATATTCCCCAATCATTGTCCTGGATCAAATATAATATCGGCAATTGCTTTAAAGCGGCCATCTGGAAAGCTTCAGATACTTCTCCTTCTGTAATGGAACCATCACCCATGGAACACATTACAATGGGTTTATTTCGTCCTTTCAACAAACCTTCTTCCGCCAGGTACTTCAATCCATGTGCCATGCCGGTAGCTGGTATCGCCTGCATGCCAGTGGCAGAACTTTGATGGGGAATGATGGGAAAGCCCTCCCTTTTTAAAGAAGGGTGACAATAATAACTGCGCCCTCCAGAAAAAGGATCGTCCTTTTTTGCCAGCAACTGCAGCATCAATTCATAGGGTGACATTCCTATGCCTAGTAACATAGAATCATCGCGATAATAAACCGACAAGTAATCTTGTGGTAATAACAGCATAGAGGCAGCCAATTGTATAGCTTCATGACCACGAGAGGTGCTATGAACGTATTTGCTACAAATAGCTTTTTCTGCTTCGTAAAGATCCGCCATACTTTGAGCAGTGCGCATCAATTTGTAGGCTTCAAGTAAGGTTTTTTGCTTTATATTGGATGGTACGGCCTGCGTAGAAGCATCTCCCATGGTATGTTCTGTTGTTTGTTTGTTTATTTGAGTATGATACTCAAAGCTTTAAAATTACTAAATACTGAAGTAGCATTTAATTAACTTTAGGCTTTTTTGACTTCTTATTCATTAATTAGATAGTTTTACGACCAATGGATTTAACCAAAGAAAACATAGCAGAGTGGTTCCAAAAACTGCAGGACGACATCTGTAATCAGCTGGAAGAATCGGATGGTAATGGATCCTTTCATGAAGATTTATGGAATCGAAATGAAGGTGGAGGTGGCCGTACCAGGACCTTTACTAAGGGCGCCATCATAGAGAAAGGTGGAGTAAATTTCTCTGCTGTACATGGACCAACGCCCCCAAACATATTAAAGGCTTTAAACTTAGATGAAGCCAATTTCTTTGCCACCGGAGTTTCCATTGTGCTTCACCCCATAAATCCACGGGTACCCATCATTCACATGAATGTCAGGTATTTTGAAATGACTAATGGAGTTTGGTGGTTTGGTGGTGGCATCGATCTAACCCCCCATTATATAGATGATGTTGACGCCTCACATTTCCATAAAGAATTGCAACAAGTATGCGACAAGCATAACCCTTCCTATTATTCCGATTTTAAAAAGTGGGCTGATGATTACTTTTATTTGAAACATCGTGAAGAAACCCGGGGCGTGGGTGGAATATTTTTTGATAGGCTTGCTACACAAGACGGGTTTGACAAAATTTCTCGCTGGCAATTCGTACAAGATGTAGGAAAGGCATTTGCCCCCATCTATGCACACTTAATGAAAAAGAATCATGGTTTGACCTATGGTGCTAGGGAGTTGGAGTGGCAAAGAGTACGACGTGGGCGCTATGTTGAATTCAACTTAGTTTGGGACAAAGGTACAAAGTTCGGTCTTGACACTGGCGGACGTACCGAATCCATACTAATGAGTTTACCACCTCAAGCCAATTGGCATTATAACTTGCATCCTGACCCCTTAAGCGAAGAAGGTCAGACCCAGGAAAAATTGCAAAAAGGAATTAATTGGATTGATGGAGCAACTGTTTGAGACCTTAATTGAATTGGATCAGCAAGTACTGCTATACCTGCATGGACTTAGTAGTCCTTGGATGGATGTGGTAATGGCGGGTGTTACGGAAAAATACAATTGGCTTCCACTTTATTTACTGCTTTTTATTATTCTGTTTAAAAACTTCGGCTGGCAGGGGATATATACATTAGTAGCAGTGGTAATACTAATTACTCTTAGTGATCAATTAACATCTTCTTTTATGAAGCCCTTTTTTCATCGCTTTCGCCCCTGTCATGATCCGGAAATTGGGCATCTTGTAAGAATAGTCACAAAGTGCGGAGGCTATTTTGGATTTGTATCTTCACACGCATCCAACAGTTTTGCCGTGGCCACCTACTTTTGGCTGATCTTCCATAACAAATATCGATGGATGATATGGTTGTTGGTTTGGCCAGTTATAGTATCCTACAGTAGGATATACCTAGGTGTACATTACCCTTTAGATATCCTGGGAGGAGCTATTGTGGGAATAGTACTTGGTTATCTTGTTTACAGGATGTCTAAATGGTCTTCCACTAAAATCCCGTTTGTATTTGTGCCTATAAAAAATTGAGTTTGTTTAAAAACGCAGCCTTATAGCTTGCTCCGATGGGAATGGATTTGTCCCCTATTTTTATATTCAGATCTTCCATCGAAATTATCTTGTCGGTATTAATAATATAGGAGCGGTGAACTCGAATAAAGTTCTTTGCAGGCATCTTCTTTTCGATACCTTTCATAGTAGAATGAACAATATGTCGTTTGGTATTGGTGTTAATAATTACGTAATCAGCCAAAGCCTCAATAAATTGGATATCGTCTAAATCAATTTTTACAATTTTCGCCTCAGACTTTACGTATATATCCTTTTGGGTATCGTTAAGTTGGATTAGTTTTTCAATGTTTTGCTTCGCTTTGGTTGCCGCTTTTAAAAACCGTACGTATTCGATCGGCTTTACCAGATAGTCGGTTACATTATACTCTATAGCTTCTAAAGCATGGTCTGTTTCTGAAGTAACCAAAATGATTTCGTAATCGTCCTCCAAGCTTTTTACCAACTCCATACCAGTCATTTCCGGCATTCTTACATCTAAGAAAATGAGGTCGATGTTTTCTTCTCTTAAAACATTTGAAGCTGCGATAGCGCTCTCACATTCAAACCTTAGCTCCAAAAAATTAGTCTTTTCGATAAAGTGTTTTACCACTTGAATGGACATGGGATCATCGTCCACCACTATGCATTTTACAGTATCCATAAAAAATTAAATGAAGCTAAAGAAACGGTATATCCTTAAATAAATCAAATCAGTTACCACTTTCCACCAGACGTTGTACGTATTTACCAATGATATCAAACTCCAGATTTACGGCATCTCCAACCTTCAATTTCTTAAAATTTGTGTGTTGGTAAGTATAAGGAATAATAGCCACTTCAAAAACATTTTTTGACGTATTAAAACAGGTTAGACTGACCCCATTGATGCAAATACTACCTTTTTCTACAACCAAATGATGTCGCTCTTGCACTGGAAATTCGAAGCTAAAATACCAACTTCCTTCCACATCATTTATTTGTAGGCATTTTCCTTGAGTGTCTACATGACCTTGTACTAAATGACCATCCATACGATCGCCCCATATCATGGCTCGTTCCAGATTTACCTCACTACCCACGTCCCAGTCTCCCAAGTTCGATTTATTCAAGGTTTCTGCAACCGCCACTACTTTATATTGATCGCCCGGTAATAGTGCTGTGACCGTCAAACATACTCCATTATGGGAGATGCTTTGATCCACTTTTAATTCTGACGCTATTTAGGAGTTAAGGGTAAAAATGCAGTTTGAACCTTCCGTGTCCACTACTCAAACCTCACC
>JAJCYK010000579.1 GCA_029262935.1 Cytophagales bacterium
GTTGGACGAGCTTCAAAGCAGCCTCCAACTGTTGTGGATAAATTAGAATATCGTAGGTGTAATCATATCCCGAAAGCAATCCTATGCCGTTACAAAATGCTGCGCTGATCAGGAAATTATTGTCAGGCTCATCTTGTGCCACATGGCGAAACCCCTTTAGCTGTTTGTATTGAGCATAGGTTGCCAATCGACGTTCTATGTCTACCGCCTGCAAATCAACCCAACCAACCACACCTTTGATGGAATCAAAATTATGGGCTAAATCCAAAAGAAATTGCGTCTCTTCTTTTGATTGATCTGCTTGAACGGCCACAGACCCTTGAATTTCATACGAGTCCAGTTCCTTATCCAAGTCTGCAGGTAAATAATCGTTTCTCAAGACGGCCATTTCATCTGTGATCCACGAGTGTCTAGCCGGGTGGTAGTGCCAAAAATGTTGATGTGCATCAATCTTATTCATGGCAGTTTAGTTCGTAGAGCTTGTCCAGAGATTTGTTCATACCTGGTTTTCAAATTTTGATAAGGTGTCGAAAACAACATCTGTCAATCTTAGCTGTAGCATATTACAAAGAGATGCCTCGTTTCCAAGGAATGAAATCATCTTGCCCTAACCTTACTGCCGCGGGTATTTCCAAACCACTGGCCACAGAAATAATATATTCTAGTAGTTGATTGCCTTTACTTTCAATAGAATCTTCCCCTGATATTACAGTTCCAGTGTTAAAATCAATGATGTCATTCATTTGATCAAACAATTTGTTGTTACTTGAAACTTTAATCACTGGAGTTACCGGGTTGCCAGTTGGTGTTCCCAATCCGGTGGTAAATACGATAACATTTGCTCCAGATCCAGCCAAACCTGTAGTGCTCTCCACGTCGTTGCCTGGAGTGCATAAGAGATTAAGCCCGGATGTCGTGGCTTTTTCGGTGTAATCTAAGACGCCGGAAATTGGAGAAGTTCCGCCTTTTTTAGCAGCTCCTGCAGATTTCATAGCGTCTGTAATAAGACCATCTTGTATATTGCCAGGAGAGGGGTTGTTTTCAAAACCAGAACCTACAGCAACAGCTTTTTGTGAGTAAGCCATCATGAGTTCTGAAAATCTTTGGGCCAGTTCTGGTTTCGAACAGCGATTAATTAATTCTTGTTCAACCCCATTTAGCTCTGGAAACTCCGAAAGTATGGTGATTCCATTTAATGCCACTAGCAGATCGGAAG
Source organism: Cytophagales bacterium (assembly GCA_029262935.1). Taxonomy (GTDB): domain Bacteria; phylum Bacteroidota; class Bacteroidia; order Cytophagales; family Cyclobacteriaceae; genus JAJCYK01. The sequence continues at coordinate 1,217 of JAJCYK010000579.1, forward strand.
CATAGCCCAATACCGGATTGGCGGAGATACCTGAGAATCCATCTGATCCACCACATTCTAACCCCAACACTAATTTACTTAGCGGTGCTGGCTTTCTGGCAGATTCATTGGCTTGAATTAACCCTAGGAAGGTTTGTTTAACCGCTTGTTCGATAAACGATTCTTCACTGGTGCTATTTTGTTGTTCTAAAATATACAGTGGTTTTGAAAACTGGGGATCTTTTAAAGCAATGGCCTCTTTTAAGTCATCTGCTTGTGCGTTTTGACAACCTAAGCTAAGCACTGTGGCACCAGCTACGTTGGGATGAGTGATGTATCCCGCCAATAAATGGCAAAGGCTTTGTGAGTCTTGACGGGTACCCCCACAACCTCCTTGATGGCGAAGAAATTTGATGCCGTCTACATTAGGAAATACCCTTTTCTCCGTGAGGTCTTCCAAAGTCCTGGCAAGGGGACTTTCCAAAATCTCTTGAGTCGATGCGCCCGCTTGGTACCGATCTATTAGGCCCTCCAGGTTTACCGAAAAAGATTTTTTCGTGGCGTAACCTAAGGAGTCCAACAGTGCCGATTCCAATACTTCAATGTTTCTATTTTCGCAAAAAACCAGAGGCAGCACCAACCACAAATTGGCGGTTCCTACGGACCCGTTGGATCGATGGTACCCTTCAAAAGTACGGCTGTTCCATTGAGAAACATCCGGCGCGGTCCAGTGATAATCACTTTTTGATTTTCCATAAACTGCCGTGTCATGTTTTAGATTCTCTGTGCTTATAAGTCCTCCTACAGGGATGCTTTGAATAGCTCTTCCAACCAATACACCATACATAGTAACGGCATCATCTTTTTGCAAATGTGTCAAAGCGAATTTGTGTTTTTTTGGAATAAAATCATGTGTGGTTACACTAATGTCTCCAATTTTTACCGTAGTTCTTGGCGGAAGATCCTCCAGAGCTACAATAATGTTATCTGCAGGGTGTATGCGAACAATGGGATTTAACATTAGGAATTTATTTATTGAGTCTCTTTAACAACTGCTTAGTCCAATCTTCTTTTGATAGAGGGCGATCGCCAACTCGCTCCATTTATCAAAATGGATGTTCATTATAGGTATTTTACAGGCTTAAATCAAGGAGAAAGCTATCCCTTGGTCATTATTAATGTGATAATTTGCCTTGGTCAAATTATAATCCTGGTTCTGCCAGCCGTCCAAATTGGAAGTACTTGATGACAAGTAATATACTACTACACGCCCATAAGTTATGTTGTCTTTTAAAATTTGGCCTATCGTTGTGAAATATGCTATTATATTTATATATTTAATTAAATTATATATATAAGATTATGAATTCTAAGGAATATATCCGAGGTATCATTAAAACCCTAGTATTGAAATTGTTGTCGGAAAGAAAGCGTATGTATGGCTATGAGATTAGCTCCAAGGTAAAAGAACTCTCAGCTAATGAGATCCAACTCACATACGGGGCGCTGTACCCCATTTTATATAAACTAGAACAGGAAGGCATGCTTTCTACAGAATCTGAAATGGTGGACAATAGAGCCCGGAAATACTATTCGCTTACGAAAAAGGGGAGGGAGATGGCAAAAGCCAAAGTATCAGAATTAGAGCAATTCTTAGAGGTTGTAAAGAACATATTAATAGCCCCTAAAACTAACTTTGAAGCATGGGGAGGTTGACTGTAGAGCAGGTACAAATCTTAAGCAATTTTCTGGAAGATCAAACACTCACTTACGAATCACTTCGGAAGGAAATGTTGGATCACATTTGCATAGATGTGGAGCATCATATGGACCAAGGAATGGAATTTGAGTCCGCTTTGAAAAAAGTACTTGATCAAATTCCACGAAATCAATTTCGAAACATTCAAAATGAAACTATGGAAGCTATTAACAAAAGAATACCATTTACAACTATTGCCGCTTCTCTCAGTTTTGGTTTTCTTGTTGTGGCTACTTGCTTTAAATTACTACAATGGCCGGGGGCCGGACAATTGTTAGTGTTGTCATTTATAGGCCTGGCTGTAACTTTAGTAATAGCCTTAGTCACCAATCCATTAATAAAACAAAGAGCACGTGGGAGAGGGGCTATTATTGCTCTTTTATTGGTTGCGTTATTATTCCTTGCCTCCTTGGTTTTTCAATTGCTACATCTTCCTGGTGCCGTCTTCTTAAGACAGAGTTCAGTGGTACTTTCCATTTTACTAATGACCACTTATGCCGTGATAAGCTATATAAATCCCAGTCGGGTAAGTGATCATATGGTTATGAATTATATTAAAAACCACGGGGCTAGTATTGAGAAAGCGTTGATTTTACTATTCGCGGTGGGGTCGACTTTATCATTGTGGCAAAACGATTTTGTTTTCATCACCTTTTTCATGCTATTGTTCTGGTTTGGGAGCCTTTTTTATTTTATCAGCACTTGGCAATTCTTTACTTATCCAGAAGCAAAGCCGATATTGAAGTTGTTTTTCTTGGTTGCTTCGATTGTAGTTTTTGCGATGTTTATTATTCCTACCATCCGTATAATTCCGGGGCAGTTAAGAATAATTTTGGTATGGGGTAGCTTTATAATTGCTGCATTGGCTGTTGCTTTATACTATTTCTTCAACTCCAGGGATCGGTATTGTTTGATCTTAGGTTCAATTAGTGCTTTTGTATTTGCTCTATGCACCTTAAACTTGTTTGCGAAATCTCCAATACTGGGTTTTCAAGGCAGTCAGGCTTTTCAAAACCTAGTTTACAGCCCCGTTACCTTGGGCGG
>JAJCYK010000580.1 GCA_029262935.1 Cytophagales bacterium
TGGCCGTTATTTCAATAGTGTAATTGAGTTCCGTAATCTCAAACCTGAATTCTTGATTTATGCCTTCTACAACATAGTCACTAACCAAAGTTGAGGTGCCAAAAAGTCCACTGCTCAAGAAAAAAGGGTTTTGTTTTACAAGTATTTCTGTAGTATCCAGTGGTATGCCCAATTCACCCCGGTGGAAACCTACAATATAGAATGAATCAATTTCATTAGAGTTAAATCCACTGCTGGTAGTGTCAAAGACGAAAGCGGTAAAATCCGGACTGGCACAGCTGGGTGAACAGGTTTCCAAAACCTCGCATTGGTAGAATAAAACGGCCAAGGCAAGAACCACAAAACGTTTGTATGAAAATAAGTTTCCCATCATTTTTTAATACAGATACTAGTAAGACCCCTTTTAACTTCATTTGGTTGCAAAACCGCTAAGTGTCTACTCTAATTTGAGGGATTGTTTTGATTCAGTCTCCTAAAGCGCTGACTGCTACATCACATGCGCTATGTTATCTTTTTGATTATTTTTAATTTTACTAGTACCCTTGGTGCAAATAATTTGGTAAAGTCAACTTAAATCAACAACATTTGATTTAAAAAACCCTGCATTTTTAAGACCCTTTGAAACTATTTAATATGATGCAGACGTAAGCCATAAAATGATGGACCAGAAAATCACCTTTAAATATATCTTAGCAGGTGCAGTCGCTGTGGTATTCACCTGGATGCTCCATGAATTCACGCATTGGATTACTAGTGAATTGCTCGGATATAAGGCTATAATGCGACTCAATTCTGTATCAGGGATTGAGGGACAAAACCCCACGGCTTGGCACCAGGTATATATTTCTGCCGCCGGGCCGTTGATAACAATTATTCAGGCAATAACCGTTTTTTACCTGCTTCAATCTCGATTCTGGAATAAATACCTCTATACACTACTTTTTACAGCTTTTTATATGCGACTATTAGCTGGCTTGATGAACTTCATCAACCCCAATGACGAAGGGCGCATTGGACTGTTTCTGGAAATCGGAATCTTTACTTTGCCCCTAATAGTAAGTGGTCTGCTGTTTTATTTGGTTTATACAATTTCAAAAAAATACGCACTGAACTTGAGATTTCATCTTTGGACTACGTTAATAATAATGACGATAAGTTCCATCTTGATTCTTACCGACCAATTTGTAGGAATAAATGTACTCTAGTGGAACGCTTAGTTTATCCGAATCCTTTTAGACAAGAGCTTTCATTTTCCTTGATGAACAACCTTGCGGAATACGATCTGAAGGTTTTCAGTGTTCTGGGTCAGCAAGTGTATTCGAATGCCGAGTTTTACGAAAACAGTTCTACTTTGCAAATCAACACAAGCCAATGGCAGCCTGGTATATATATTATTAATTTGTTGGTGGAAACGATTCCTTATCGTGCTCGAACTATAAAGCGCCCTTAAGAAAGTTTCAGGAGTTAGCCATTCCTAATCTATTGACGTCTGTATCATGCCTGTGGGTTGAACCGAAGACGAACAGACTTGCGGGGCCCGACGGGTACAATGATTAACGGAGATTTTGCGTTTCAGGCTCGTCTAGAAAGCACCCCATATCCTCGATCAAAAGAACTAGACTTACTGGACATGGGTGCTTCCCGGACTAGGGTTAACCACCGAGATGGTTGAACATATAAATAACTAATTCTCAATATCTAATACATTACCGTCCGTAGCTTTAATGAACAGTTTCGTGGAGGTGTACTCTAGCGAATAAACCCAATCGTTGCTGTATTTATCTTCCATGCGCAACTGCCATTTACCCAGTGTTTCCGAAGTCACACCTACACCAATGCTTTTAGCTTCATTGAAGTCGATTAATCCATTACTTGGATTGATATTATAATCAAAAGGGCCAGACTCTCCGTCAATACGCAGGAGATTCCCATTGTCTTGACGGCAATATATCTCTACCTCAGCTCCTTGATCCGTGCGGATATCCACTTTCCAAGCAGCAATACCTTCTTCTATTTCAGGTTCACTTTCTGTAACGGTGCCGGAAATTAAGGTCAATGCTTTGTTCTCCACTGATTCTGGAGCTCTCATAGTGCTGTCATCGTCCGCACAGCTTATGGTTAATCCCAATAATACGATCAACGCCCATATGTTTACTTTCTTATTCATTTTCATATTGCTATAATTTTTAATCTTCAAGCGGCCATGTCCAGCCACAGTTAACTTAATTGTCAATCTTAATTCTTACCTCCGTTTTGATGTTAGCCACTATTTTATCAAAGAGTGGGTTATTGCTTTCCTTACTAATGACAATGATGCCGTCATCATTTCTTTCAGCTTGCATCCACAACTCGTCTTCGATATCCTGAAAGCTGTCGATCAGATCAATATGTACCTCGAAAAAGTCCAAAAAGTCGTCACTAAATAGAAAGGGATCATCTTCTTGTTTAATTTCTAACCTGAAGTCAAGCGCGCCATTATATTCAAATCGAACTGTAGTAGATGCTCCTAGACTATCCGTTATATGGCCTCCAATGGCCAGAGAGGGACTGCTGCTGCGTGCATCACTTTCAATCCGTAGTTCTATTTCTTCGTACGGTCCGGATGGAATGGAAAATGTCAATTCCGGTTCAAATACGCCAGTAATAAGATCAACTTGGAATCCATTATCGTCTTCGATTTCAATTTTAACTTCTTGGTCATTAGGAGCTTCGCCTTCGAATCGAAATTCATTTACCATAAGGGACGCACTGCTCAGAACAAATGAATTGATTTCATGACTCGATAGCTCCAAAAGCAAGTTCAAGTCTGCTGTTTGTTCGATCGTGTTTAGTTCCTGCGAAGGTTCGCAAGCAAAGATTAATGCCGTGAAAAAAAATAATTTGCAATATGTGGTAAATTTAAATAGCATAGGATGAGATTTGGTTGCACATGACTATTCCATTTTAAAGAATCCTCTAACCTAATATTTGGCTGGGATCAATTAAAATAATTATTGCTGAATAGGGATAAAAGGACATTGAATGGGTATCATTTGGATCTGAATTTATTGAGCTTTTTGTAAAACCTTAAGTTGAAAGATCGCTTTTAATCAGATTGCTCCTTGGTCATGGACTGGGCATCAAAAATTGTTACCCTTCCAGGTAGGACTTACTCATACTAAGCTGTTTAATAGATAGTAATCCCCTATAGAATTGGTTGCAAATGGAGTGTAACTGACCTACCTTGACGCCAATAAGCAGGGGTGGATTTTTTTATAAGTCGTCTAACTATATTATATTATTACTACTATGAGGTATTGTTTGTGGTGTTGGGTCCTGCTTATGGTTTTAGCAAACTGGTCTGTCGAAGGACAAAACAGACTTATGTGTGAGCAGGGTAAAGTGCATTTCAAGTCCGATGCACCCCTGGAAATCATTCAGGCATCTTCGGACAAACTACGCGGCGTGATCGATATTGAAAAGAACACTTTCGCTTATAGCATGCCCGTGGCAACTTTTAGGGGCTTCAATAGCCCATTGCAACAGGAGCATTTTTATGAGAACTACCTACACGTTACGAAATTTGCCAATGCTTCCTTTCAGGGTAAAATCATCGAAGAGATCGATTTTTCCGCACCAGGGAACCACCAAATACGGGCAAAAGGCATTTTAGAAATACATGGAATTAAGCAAGAGAGAATTATTCAATGTGATGTAAAAGTATCAGCGGATCAAGTAATTATCACTTCGACTTTTTTTGTACCGTTGGATGATCATAATATTTCCATCCCTAAAATCGTTCATCAAAAAATTGCAGAGGAAATTTTAGTAGAAATCGAGGCTAGATTCTCCAAAAATGAAATATGAATTAGGGAAGCATTACGTCTTAATCAGTTTATTGAGTGGTCTGTTTCTTTTTATCCAGCTTAGCGCTTTGGCGCAGGTTCCTTTCTTTGATAAGATTCCTCTATCCCGTGAAATTTCCAGAACCTCGATTAAATGCATGTATCAGGACCAGACGGGTTACTTGTGGTTTGGCACGGAGCTTGGCCTATATAAATACAATGGACTTACCTTTGAATATTACACTTTGGGTGACACCAGTTTATCCAATCAGGTTAGCATTATTTTCCAAGACCAGCAAAAAACCCTGTGGGTAGGGTACAACTCAGGTACCATCGCCAGGCTGGCGGATAATCGTTTACAAGAGTTTGAACCCCGGGAAGGAACTCCAGTGGTACCCATTACAGGCATTCTTCAAGATCCCACCGGTGTGATGTGGTTCAGTACGTACGGCGAAGGAATTTATTATTACCAAAACGACAGGTTATATAACCTGGACGTTGATGATGGGCTTGCGGACAACGATATTTACGATTTAACCATCGACCAAAGTGGAAGAATTTGGACCGGCTCGGACGGTGGGGTTTCAGTCAGTACCTTAACTGATAATAGCTACCATACAAAAACACTTACCACAGCAGACGGGCTTCCCGACAATATAATTAGAGTTTTAGTGCCCGATTCCCAGGGGAACATGTGGATTGGTACCTACGACCGAGGGATTTGTCGATTTGATCCAGATAAAGACAGTGTTACTATCTCAACAGAAGCGTGGGGTTTCGGTCAGTTAAATTCCATGCAGTGGGGACCAAATGGTCTTTGGATGGCCACGGAGGGCCAAGGTATTGTGCATTATGATCCTGCGTCAGGTAATTATGTCCACTACCCTGTTGGAGAAACTCCGAATAGAAGTAAAGTATCGGACTTGCTTATTGACAATCGAAACAATCTTTGGGTAGCTCGGAATGATAACCAAATATTTCGTGCCGATCTTTCCTTGTCTTTTTCGAAAAACGATTTGCAGGGTATTACCGCGGTGACCCACGATAATAGGAGTGTAATTTGGATCGCAAATGAGCAAGGACTCTTTCAATATGAAAAGGATTCTCTTATTCAACACTTGGAGGAATTTACGAAAGATATATTGCCCATAAATTGCATTTACAGTGATTCCGCTGGCATGATTTGGATGGGAACATGGAGTGGACTTATTCGTTACGATCCGAAGGGCAAAACCCATCACCGGTATACCGAGGCAGATGGCTTGGTTAATAACAACATACTTTCCATTGCCGGACTAGATGAAAGCATTTGGATTGCCACCCTGGGAGGCGTATCGAGATTGAGAACTACAGGGAGTGGAGTCAATTTTGAAAACTATCAAGACGAAGATTTACTGGGGGCAGGTTACGTGTACAGCTTATTTGCAGACAGGGAAGGGAGTGTCTGGTTTGCAACAGATGGTCAGGGACTGGTTCGATGGAAGAATAATGAATGGACTACTTTGATAGAAGAACAACCGGAATCAAGCAGGGTGATTTATAGTATCATTCAGGACAAACAAGGGAATATTTGGTTTTCAACTCCCTCCAATGGTGTGTTTAGTTATGACGGCAATACTTTTAAGCATTTTGGACCCGACCAGGGCCTCCGTGATTCCGATATCAGCGGGTTAAGTATTGATCGGCATGGAAATTTGGTTATCGTACACAATTTGGGTATTGATTTACTTAACCCCTTTACCGATGACGTTAAGACCATGGGAGAGGAATTAGGAATACTGAATATTGAAACAGACTTAAATAGTGTCACCCGTGATACCAATAATGTGGTTTGGATTGGTACTAAAGAAAGACTTATTCGATTTGATCCTGGCCCCGCGGCGCTCCCGTTGACCCCGGATGCCACCATAAACAAAACATCCTTGTTTCTG
>JAJCYK010000581.1 GCA_029262935.1 Cytophagales bacterium
TTACTGCGATCCACAGTAATGTGGATTTTCTTGTACATGTAACCAAACAAAGGGACTTTCGATATGGAGCTTTTACCTACAAATACAAATTGGTTGTAGTTAAGGCCTATCAGGGGAATATCTAAAAATGAGGTGTGATTAGGGCAGAGGATACAGGGATCCTTTGGAATTTCCCCAAGATACTGTTGCTTCTTGGGGATTTGAGTTAGAGCAAAGAATATTACCGCCCACCAATGATTTAGTTTAATGGCGTATTTTTTCCACACCGGTCTTTGAATGAAAAGCCAAAACAACGGCGTCATCACCAAAAAGATCAATCCGAAGATAACTAAGCAGTAACGGGAATAAATCCATCTTAGTACTTCCTTCATAGTGGTATTCTATTTACAAAAATGCTATGTTGGTGTTTTGGCAATAATTCTTTTGGTCATCTTACCAAACCTCCAATATAGTAAAGCTGCTGCTACGGACAATCCTATTAGAAGCCCCATCCAAATCCCCTGGGCTCCAAAATTTAACGTAAAACCTAAAATATAGCCTGAAGGTAGCCCAATAACCCAATAGGAGGTAACCGCTATTAGTGCCGGAATTTTGACGTCTTCCATTCCCCGTAATGCGCCCATTCCAACCACCTGAACGCCATCGGAAATTTGAAAAAAGGCTGCTACAATCAACAATCCCGCGGCGACTTTTATTACTTCGGGATCACTAACATACAAGGTAGGAAAAGCTTCTTTCCAAACCACAAATAATAAGGCCGCTACTCCCATAAAAAGAGTTACCATTAAAAAAGAGGCATATCCCGCTTCTTTCATCATTTGATAGTCTTTCTTGCCTAATTGATTTCCCACTCGAATGGTGGCGGCAGAGGCCAAGCCAGTGGCCATCATGTAGCTAATAGACGCCAAGTTTATGGCAATTTGATGTGCTGCCAACGCTTTGGTCCCCAGCCAGCCCATCATAATTGCAGTAAACCCAAATGCGCTCACTTCAAATATGAATTGCAATCCTGCTGGTATTCCGATGTTCAAGATCTTTTTAGTTACCGCCTTTGAATAACTTGCCAGCTTAAAAGCGGAACGGTAAATATGAAATCTTTGAGCAAAACAAACAAACAACCCCATAGCCGCAGCCATCACGAAACGAGAGATTAAAGTGGCCCATCCTGCTCCATTTAGGCCTAAGTTGGGAAATCCATAAGTACCATAAATCAGCAAATAGTTAAGCACAACATTCAACGCGTTGGCTGATATGGTAATAAACATGGCCTTTTTGGTATTACCCAACCCCTCCGCAAATTGCCTAAATGACTGGAATAACATAAAGGGTATCACGGACAAGGTAATTATCCTTAAATAAGGTATGGCCAGATCAACCACCTCTGGAGGTTGATTCATATGGTAGAGCAAAGGAGTACAAAGAAATACGGCCAATGCCAAAATCATTCCCAACACCGTATTTACCAGCAATCCATTTTTAAATATACCAGCAATTTTGTCTCGATTCCCTTCCCCATCAGCAGCTGCAATCAATGGCGTTAAGGCGTAAGAAACACCTAATCCAAATACCATCATCACATAGAAAATCACATTTCCTAAAGAGGCCGCCGCCAGGGGTTCCGCTCCTAAACGCCCCACCATTAGGCTATCTGCCACCCCTACTAAAACTTGTCCCAGTTGACTAAGCATCACCGGATAAGCAAGCAGGAAGTTCCTACGATAGTGTTCCTTATAACTAGCGGTGAGCATATTAAGCTTTAAGTTGAGCGGCTAATTTTAAAATTCCAGCTATACTAATAGCATCGGTAATTGCACCATCAATTACTAATTCTATGGCCTCCGTAAAGGGTAATTTACGAATCTCTAAAGCCTCGGTTTCATCGAATTCCGGGCTTCCTTGAGTTAAATCCTCAGCTAGATATACAAACCCAATCTCATCAGTTACACAATTGGAAGTATGCAACTTTAAGATTTCGGTCCATTGCGTGGCTTCCAAACCGGTTTCTTCTTTCAATTCCCTTTGTGCTCCTTCCAACAAAGATTCCTTATGGGGCACGCCACCCATGGGTATTTCCCAGCTATATTCGTTTAAAGCATAGCGAAATTGCCCTACCAGCCAAATGTTTTGGTGATGATCCATAGGGATAATGCCTACCGCACGGTTTTTAAATTGCACTTTTCCATAGATGCCAGGATTTCCAGCAGGGTTAATTACCTGGTCCTCTATTAGAGTGATCCAGGGGTTGTCATAAATCACCTTACTCTCTCGGACTTTCCAAGGATTTAGCTCATGGTTCATGTTGCAAACATAATGATACCAAAGGGGATTACTAAATATTATATTCATTGACTCCTGATGTTCTTATGAATATCTTGCGCGCATGCTTAAAGCGTTTTTGTCTAGGTCCACAATTGAAGCAGGTTGTGATGAAGCTGGAAGAGGCTGTTTGGCAGGTCCTGTTATGGCGGCTGCAGTAATTTTACCCAGTAATTACCGCCATAAATTACTTACGGATTCCAAACAACTTACTAAAAAACAACGCCTGGAGCTTAGGCCTGAAATCGAGCGAGACGCTTTAGCCTGGTCCGTTGCACAAGCCTCTCAACAAGAAATTGATGAAATTAACATTTTAAATGCCTCATTTTTAGCCATGCATAGAGCGATCGGAGCTTTGGGTAAAACACCTGAGCATTTACTCATTGATGGAAACAGGTTTAATGAATACCGTGGCATACCCCATAGTTGTATCGTGAAAGGAGATAGCAAATTCTATTCTATTGCCGCAGCTTCCGTGCTTGCCAAGACCTATCGTGATGACTTGATGGAGTCTTTGGCCGAAAAACATCCAGAGTATTATTGGCATACCAATGTAGGTTACCCTACCAAGGCACATCGACAAGCTATTCAGGATCATGGGATAACCACGCATCATCGAAAATCCTTTCAATTATTGCCTGCTCAACTTGAGCTATTCGAGTCTTGAAAAGCAGAGGAAATTGGATGAATATTTATTAGCTTTGCCCAGCTAAATCGTCATTCCAATGGATTTAAAATATATTGCCCTCAATGAAACCCACCAGGCTCTAGGTGCCAAAATGATGTCGTTTGCAGGTTATAACATGCCCGTACGGTATTCCTCTGGAGTAGAGGAACACTTGGCCGTTCGCAATGCAGTAGGCATTTTTGATGTTTCGCATATGGGTGAGTTTATCCTTTCAGGGGCACAAGTGGTTGATCATTTACAATGGATCACATCAAATGATGTCAGCAAGGTGGCGATTGGACAAGCACAGTATACCTGCCTGCCCAACGAACGTGGAGGCATTGTTGACGACTTACTTATATATCGATTGAAAGAAGACCGCTTTATGCTGGTAGTCAATGCGTCTAACATTCAAAAGGACTGGGATTGGATCAAAGCACACAACAAATATGAAACCCAAATGCAGGACATTTCTGATGATACCTGTCTGTTTGCCGTACAAGGCCCTATGGCCGTGCAAGCTTTACAGGATCTTACTGATGTCGACCTGTCGCAAATGAAATTCTATACTTTTGAAGTAGGCAACTTTGCCGGGGTACCTGAGGTAATCATTTCTGCCACAGGTTATACAGGGTCTGGAGGTTTCGAGCTTTACTTGCCTGCCGCCGCCGCTCCATCAATATGGGAGGCTATCTTAAAGACAGGAGCGCAGCAAGGAATCATACCAGTTGGGCTAGGGGCTCGGGATACCTTACGGCTGGAAAAAGGCTATTGCCTGTATGGTAATGATATTGACGATCATACCACACCTTTGGAAGCAGGATTAGGTTGGATTACTAAGTTTTCCAAAGATTTTATTGGTAAGGAAGTAATTCAACAACAAAAAGAAGTCGGTATTGATAAAAAGCTGGTAGGTTTTGTGATGGCCGAACGTGGAATACCCCGACACGGTTATGTAATCAAAGATGGTCAGGACAATATTATTGGCCGGGTCACTTCTGGCAGCCAGTCCCCCAGTTTAAATGAAGGGATTGGTCTTGGTTATGTAACAAAATCACAAGCCGTTCCCGACAACGAAATTTTCATTGAGATTCGGAATAAATTGGTGAAAGCCATCATAAAAAAGTTGCCCTTAGTATGAGAAGTCTTACCACTTGCGTTTCACCGCAACTATTACCTCTTCATGACCTTACGGATAAAACTGTGGTGGTGGTTGATGTTTTGCGCGCCACTAGTTCTATGATTACCGCATTTGCCCATCATGTAGAAACCATCACGCCGGTACCAACATTAGCGGAATGCAGGATGTTAAAATCTCAGGGTTATGTTACTGCTGGTGAACGTGGCGGGCAAAAAGTGCAGGGATTCGATCTGGGCAATTCACCTTTTGATTTTATGGACCACCAGTTACATGGGGCGAAATTGGCGTTCACTACCACCAATGGCTCTAAAGCTATAGTCCTGGCTAGCGAGGCCAAAACCGTGTTAATTGGGGCTTTCCTCAATCTTATGGCTACCGCTGAATATTTAATTGCCAAAAATCAACCTGTATTGATACTGTGTGCTGGATGGAAAGGAAAGTTTAATATTGAGGATACACTTTACGCCGGGGCTTTGGCAGGAAGGTTGTCCAATCATTTTTCATTTGATGACGATGCCACCCTTGCTGCTGCAACGTTATATAAAAGTGTAGCAAGCAACCTTTCGGAATTCCTGGGTCGTAGCTCACATGCACAACGTTTGATGGGATTTGAAAACCAAAAAGATTTGGAATTTTGCATGGAGCATGATAAATACATGATCAATGCTGCTTTGCAGGAAGATCATTTGGTGCGAATAAACTAAGAACGAAGTTTATCATTGTTTTTGTGACGGTCTGTGTCACGGGTAGTCTTCTTTATCATGTTATTTTCTAAAGCAGCAGTGAGGTCTACTCCAGTTTGATTGGCCAGGCAAATCAAAACCCATAGCACATCGGCCATTTCGTCTCCCAGATCCCGACCTTTATCAGATTCTTTAAACGATTGTTCTCCGTAGGTACGGGCCATAATTCGCGCCAATTCTCCTACTTCCTCCGTCAATAAGGTCATATTGGTCAGTTCGTTAAAGTATCGAACTCCATGGGAATTGATCCAATGGTCTACTTTCTTTTGTGCCTCAGCAATAGTCATTATTTCTTGTCTTTTGAATCGATTATTAAAGTTACTGGGCCATCATTGAGCAAAGAAACTTTCATGTCAGCACCAAATATACCTGCTTCCACCCCATATGGGGAAATCTGCCGGCTACTTCGCAAAAAATCTTCATACAAAGGTATCGCCACTTCAGGCCTCGCTGCTTTTATATAGGATGGGCGATTGCCTTTTCGGGTACTAGCGTGCAACGTAAATTGACTCACTACCAGTATTTGTGCCTCTGTGTCCAGCAAGCTTAAATTCATGACACCGTGCTCGTCATTAAAAATTCTTAAAGCTGTGATCTTTTTAACCAACCATTGCACATCCTCTCCGGTGTCAGCATCTTCAATACCCAAAAACACCAACAACCCGCTATTAATGGCACCCACGGTTGCTCCGTCTACTTCTACCGAGGCCTCAACTACTCTTTGAA
>JAJCYK010000582.1 GCA_029262935.1 Cytophagales bacterium
AAGAAAGCCCAGTATTTCACAATACACAGCAATACCCACCGGTGTCTGCTGAAAGTTATCAAGAAATCATAAGAGAGGCCATTAAGGAAATTGCGGCAGGGTCGTTCCTCAAGGTAGTACCCTCTGTTGTTGAATCGCTAAAATTAAAGGAGGATTTTAACTGTTTGGATACCTTTTTTGAACTTAGCATGAAATACTCGCAAGCTTTTATCTCCCTAGTCAGCATACCACAAGTAGGTGCCTGGATGGGCGCTTCTCCGGAACCCATAATTGAGGTAGATAAGCATAAGATTTTTTCAACAGCAGCCCTGGCAGGAACCCAGTCGTTCGATCCACAAATACCGCTGCGGGAAGTAGCCTGGAGGCAAAAAGAGATTGAAGAGCAGGCCTTGGTAAGTCGATATATTATAAACTGTTTCAAGAAAATCCGATTGCGAGAATTTGAGGAAGTTGGACCGCGCACGGTAATTGCTGGCAATCTGCTACATCTTAAAAGCACCTATAGGGTAGATTTACAAGCTACTAACTTTCCACAACTGGGGACAGTAATGCTGGACCTTCTGCATCCGACGTCTGCCGTCTGCGGCATGCCTCAGATACCAGCTTTTCATTTCTTAGAGACTCATGAGACTTTTGACAGAGCGTTTTTCAGTGGGTTCCTGGGACCAGTAAACGTTTTGGAAGAAACCCATTGTTTTGTGAATCTGCGGTGTATGCAGATGCATGGAGATTCTGCTACATTATATGCTGGCGCCGGAGTGACTGCAGATTCCAATCCGGAACGGGAATGGAAGGAAACTCAGTTAAAATTTGATACCTTACTAGCTGTACTAAAGGCAAAAAGCAACTAATTTGAAGGTCCCGCAGGTTATAATAAACATTGCTGAAATTTGCGCACAACACCAGTTGTTGGAAGTGGTATTATCGCCTGGTTCACGAAACGCACCCCTTACCATAAGTTTTAACAGACACCCTCAAATGAATATTAGGGTGATCAGCGATGAACGGTCCGCCGCCTATGTCGCTTTGGGCATGGCTCAGCATCTAAAGTCACCAGTAATTTTGATTTGTACGAGCGGGACCTCTGTCTTAAATTATGGTCCGGCGGTAGCTGAAGCTTATTATCGCAACATCCCATTATTGATGATTACCGCGGACAGACCCCCTGAATGGGTTGACCAAAAGGACGGGCAAACGGTTCGTCAGCAAGATGTTTTTCAAAATCATGTAAAGGCCTCTTTCAATTTACCAATGGTAGATCAACACCCAGATTCAAGCTGGTACCTTGAAAGAGTAGTCAATGAGGCTATTCATACTTGCAAGCGGGATAACATGGGACCTGTACACATAAATGTACCTTTAAGAGAGCCTCTTTACCCCGCAAAAAATGAAGTATGGGAGTATAAGTTGCAACATCCCATTATTGTAAAAGATGCTACTACCAAGGACCTATTCTCCTCCAAATGGGAAACTTTGATAAATCAATTGCAGGCCAGTAAACGACCCTTGATACTTGGAGGTCAACAGTCTTTAGACCCCTGTTTGGATCAATTCGTGCAAGCTTTTTCAGAAAAGTTCCAAATCCCGGTACTGGGTGACAGCATTTCTAATTTGCACCACATCCCTAAAAACATTAATCTGTTGGAAGTGATATTGGGTCAGGAGGAATCGAAGCTAGCGGATTTACAACCGGACTTACTCATTACATTTGGGGGCGCGGTAATCAGTAAGAACCTTAAATTGTTTTTAAGGGAATGCTCCACTATGAATCATTGGCATTTACAAGAAGCGGGATACCCTGCAGATACCTTCAAAAGCCTTACGGAAGTTTTGGCAATAGAGGCTCAGAACTTTTTCAAAACATTTATTAATAAGATCGACTCAATAAATTATCAAGCGTGGTACGATCGTTGGCAAACCGAGCAAGAACAGGCGGCAGCTTTCCTGGCGACTTTTTGTCAGGATCAACCCTATTCGGAAATGAAATCCGTAACCACCCTACTTGATATGTTACCTAGGTGTAAATTGCATGTTTCAAACAGCATGCCAGTGCGCTGGGTCGACTTATTGGGTGTAAGACCTGAAATAATTGAAGTTGCTGCCAACCGGGGTACCAGTGGAATTGATGGATGTACAAGTACCGCAGTGGGTCAAGCTATGGTTGACCCTTCCATGCAGGTTTTGCTTTCTGGTGATATGGCGTTCTTTTACGACCGAAACGCTTTTTGGCATAATTATCCACTCCCGAATTTAAAAGTCATAGTACTAAATAATCAAGGTGGTGGTATCTTTCGCCTGATTGATGGACCCTCGCGTCAGCCGGAATGTGCTGACCTTTTTGTAACGGAGCAACATCTTACCGCACAAAGTCTGGCAGGAGAATATGGATTTAAATATTTGCATTGTACTCAAGAAGAAGAACTGATCCCCCGGTTATCTGAACTGTTTGAACCACATGAATGTGTAAGCATTTTAGAAATAGCCCTTCCTGACAATATGGAGAGCATTTATAAAGATTTAAAAAATAGAATACGACAAGACTATGAGTGAGATCAATTGGGCTAGTATAAAAGCCTATAAAGACATAAAGTTTGAATTTTATCAAGGTATAGCCAAGATTACTATCAACCGGCCAGAGGTGTACAATGCCTTTAGACCAGAAACCAATATTGAAATGATCGAAGCGATGGATATTTGCCGTGAGCGCACAGATGTGCGGGTAATTGTCCTTACTGGAACTGGTGACAAAGCTTTTTGTTCTGGTGGAGATCAAAACGTAAAAGGGAAAGGCGGCTATATCGGAGAGGATGGGGTGCCAAGGCTAAATGTTTTAGATTTACACAAGCGTATAAGGTCCATGCCCAAACCCGTTATAGCCATGGTAAACGGATATGCCATTGGTGGAGGGCATGTACTTCATGTAGTTTGTGATCTCACCATAGCATCTGAAAACGCTATTTTTGGACAAACCGGACCCAAGGTAGGTAGCTTTGATGCCGGGTTTGGTTCTAGTTATCTGGCGCGTCACGTAGGTCAGAAAAAAGCCCGGGAAATTTGGTTCCTATGCAATCAATACTCCGCGCAAGAAGCTGAAACCATGGGGATGGTGAATAAGGTTGTCCCGTTATCAGAGCTAGAAGCCACTACCATTTCTTGGTGCCAAACTATAATGAAACGCAGTCCTCTGGCAGTGCGTATGATCAAAAGGGGCCTTAATGCAGAGCTTGACGGCCAAGCCGGTCTAATGGAATTTGCCGGTGACGCTACATTGATGTATTACTTGATGGATGAAGCGCAAGAAGGAAAGGCTGCTTTTTTGGAAAAAAGAGATCCTGATTTCGATAAGTTTCCAAAATTCCCATAGCAACTTGTGTCGGCAATTCTACAATTTGATAATCAAACCGTTTCTTTTGATTCAGGCTTGTCTTCCATTGCTAATCTTAATGATTATCAACAGCGGGCTGTAACGTTTTGTCAGGATTATCTGGCCGGAAAAACCGAATTTCTAATCAGTACTTCCGGGAGCACAGGCATTCCCAAAACCATTGCCATACGTAGAAGTCAAATGCAAACTTCCGCCTCCAGTACGATCAAAGCCTTGGATCTTAAAGAAGGAATTCGAGGGCTGGTGTGCATTAATACCGATTATGTAGGTGGTAAAATGATGTTGGTAAGAGGAATGGAACTAGGCATGCATATGATCATGCAAGCACCAAGTGGTGATGTATCCTGCGTTAAAAATATTGATTTCACCGCACTGGTGCCCCTGCAAGTGAAACGTCTGTTAGCATCGGAACCCGGTCGTACCTTCTTAAAAGATTGTACCACAGTTATTATTGGAGGAGCGCCAATAGATACGGAATTGGCAGAGCAATTGAACACCTATGACAACGCCATATTCCAAACCTTTGGTATGACTGAAACAGTATCTCATATTGCCCTTAAAAGATTAAGTAATCCATCCGCTAAAGCCTATGAATTACTTCCGGATGTACATATAAGCCAGGACGATAGAGGTTGTCTCATTTTGGAAGGGCCTATGGCAGGCTTAGAAAAAGTGCAAACAAACGACCTTGTGGAGATCATTGATGACCAACACTTTAAATGGTTGGGTCGATGGGATCGGGTAATCAATTCGGGTGGCTACAAGTTAAATCCCGAAGCAATTGAAGCGGAAACCACCAAGGCTTTAAATGGATTAGGTTTAACCTGCGAATGCAGATTATGTGGTCAAGATCATAAAGAACTGGGTCAAATGGGCGTTTTAGTCTTGGAGTTATCAACCATTACTCCTGAGATCAGACAAGCCCTTCTGGATCACCTAAGGACTACCTTGCATCCCTATGAGGTTCCAAAGTCAATAATTGGTGTACACGTTTTCCCCCGCACGGAAAATGGCAAAGTAGATCAAAATAAACTCCTCAAACTTTTGAAATAAATCCGTTAGTTCCTAAATCCATTTCAGGCATTGGCGCGAAAATTGCTATATTTGGTATAAAGGCTGTTGTTAAAAGAAGCTATGATTAATAGGTATATTTTTGGTTGGATATTACTGATATTGATCTCTGGATGCAGTGGTTTTGAACCGTACAGCACCGTATCAGAATTAAATAAGCCCCCCACGCGTACCATAGATACTCATTTACAATCTGAAGAAGTTGGAGATTCTGCGGGTAATAATGTTCACAATTATATGGAACGGCTCGCGGTAAAAATAAAATCAGATGAGTACCTGATGCTGAAATCTTCTGTTGAAGGCCTCAGGGTTACTATTGACTCCGATGTATTGTTTGACAATACGTCGCACACCCTAAAAGACCATCCAGCTTCTACGGAGATGTTCAAAACAATAATGCCATCTAAATATTGCAACTATTTAATTGAAGTTCACACGGATGGAGAAGGCACCCGCTATTTTAACCAAGGGTTAAGTGAAAGGCGTCTTGAAAGCCTGAAGGCGTCACTAGTAGCCATTGGTTTTCCGTTGGAACGAACCCAATTGCGTGCCTATGGCAAAGATCAATCTATCGCCGATAACTCGTTCGAGTGGGGTAAAAAGTTAAATCGCCGCATTGAGATTGCCATATTTGCCAATGATCAGCTTAAAGAAAAAGCAAAAAAAGGTCAGGTATTTGACTAATCTCTAAGTTTGGTTACTTCTTGTTGAAGTTCCATAACCATACTAGTCAGTTTTTCCAAAGACCATTGCGAGTTACTGTTCGTGGGGTCTGGAAAACTTACACTTATAAAAGCCTTCGCCACCCATACCTCTAATACATCATCTATTGATATTTCGTAAGGTGCATAACTGCGGTTATCAGAAACCAGAAAAAGTTTCTGACTCTCTTCCACGTAATTAAATACCCGTTTGTAAACAACCCCCTCTTTATCTGTGAGTAAAATGTAAGTATCCCCGCTTTTAATATCCCGCCAGTCTTCTACATATCGCCCCACTACTATAGTCCCTGAAGGCATGGGCAACATGGAATCCCCAACAATTTCAAATGCGCGATATGTGCCTCCTTTTGGCAAATTAGGCAACTTAAACTGGGGCAATTCCTGTAAATACTCGCCGTCCGCATATCCATTCAAATACCCGGCCGCAGCTTTTTGTGGCACCAGCGGTACCAAACTCTCACCATCCTCATCAACAGCGACAGACAGCACCCGTAAATTGTTACCGGTGGCTCGAGTCAATAGGGTTTGGGATTTACCGCCATCAGGGCCAGACATATCCACTTGTACCAGACTGTCAATAGAAGTTTGAAACACTTCCGCTAGTTTTACCAGGTTGTTCAGTCGAGGCTCTGCTCTACCTTCTTCATAAGCACCAATCAACGACCGCTTTATTTCTATACGCTCCGCCAATGTACCTTGAGTTAAACCCATTTGTTTGCGCAGTGTTTTAATATTGTTGGCAATAATACTCATGTCTTAAAAAATTGATGTGTTTAGTGATCTGACAAAGAAAACAATTACGATTTAAAAACCATCATATCCGAGCTTGGAGGTGGTTCTTTTCTTACCGCATATAAGTGAGTGTGATAATACTCATCGGCCTCCTCCATAAGATGCAACCGCTGTTTTATGGTATTGACTACTTGCTTTAGGGTGTCTTTAGCATCTACTAATACATACCCATACATGTCTTGAGTGCGAGTCTCTTGCGAAGCATAAAATTTA
>JAJCYK010000583.1 GCA_029262935.1 Cytophagales bacterium
ATAAAAATCAAATCAACATTGAGTTGTCAGAGGAAGTAGCAGAAGGGATTTACGCTAATCTTGCCATGATTGCACACTCCAACAGTGAGTTTGTAATAGATTTTATCCGGTTAATGCCCGGAGTCCCTAAGGCCAAGGTAAAGTCAAGGGTAGTGATTACCCCTGAACATGCCAAGCGATTACTTAAGGCCTTGGCTGACAATATTCAAAAATTTGAGGAAACTTTTGGAGCTATCAAACAGTCTGAAGATGCTCCAAAGTTTCCAATAAATTTTGGAGGTACAGTTGGCGAAGCTTAAAGACCGCCAACTACCCCTACGTTCCCCTGGACAATATTTATTATTTAGCGCTTGTTTAGTTTGGATAGTTTGTCTATTTGACTAATTTTGCATTCCGAAATTTTTAGGAATTGAAAAAATATTAAATGCCTACAATACAACAATTAGTCAGAAAGGGTCGGAAGAAGCTTACTTCCAAATCCAAATCTCCTGCCTTGGATTCGTGTCCTCAGCGTCGGGGAGTTTGTACTAGAGTGTACACCACTACTCCTAAAAAACCTAACTCCGCCATGAGAAAAGTGGCTAGGGTGAGGTTGACCAATGGCAAGGAAGTTAATGCCTACATTCCTGGAGAAGGTCACAATTTACAAGAACACTCTATTGTACTAATTAGAGGAGGTAGGGTTAAGGATTTACCTGGAGTAAGGTATCACATCATTCGGGGAGCCTTGGATACTGCAGGTGTAAGTGGACGTTCACAACGTAGGTCTAAATACGGCGCTAAAAAGCCTAAAAAGTAATTTCAAATGAGAAAAGCGAAGCCTAAGAAAAGATACGTATTACCCGATCCTAAATTCAAGGATGAGTTGGTGACCAAGTTTGTAAATTACCTAATGGTTGATGGTAAGAAATCAGTAGCCTATGGTATTTTTTACGATGCTATTGAGTTGGTAGAAAACAAGACCAAAGAAGATGGCGTGGAAACCTGGAAGAAGGCGCTTAACAATGTGATGCCCTCGGTAGAGGTTAAAAGTAGAAGAGTAGGGGGAGCTACCTTTCAAGTGCCCTTGGAAGTACGTCCTAATCGTAAAGTCTCCTTGGGAATTAAATGGTTAATCCGTTATTCAAGAGCCCGTGGAGAAAAGACCATGAAGGAGCGTTTAGCTGCAGAGATTGTAGCAGCTAGCAAAGGAGAAGGTAGCGCTATAAAAAAGAAAGACGATACCCATCGGATGGCTGAAGCCAACCGGGCATTTTCACATTTTAGATTTTAGTATTTACCATTGGGATGGCAAAGGATTTAAGTTTATTGAGGAATATCGGAATCATGGCTCACATTGATGCCGGTAAAACGACTACCACAGAACGAATTCTGTATTACACAGGATTAAGTCATAAAATAGGAGAGGTCCACGACGGTGCAGCTACCATGGACTGGATGGAGCAGGAGCAGGAACGTGGCATCACCATCACGAGTGCGGCAACCACTACTTTTTGGAATTACCCTACCGAACAGGGACAGCCCATAGGCGATACGCAAGAATACCGTATTAATATTATTGATACTCCAGGACACGTTGACTTTACTGTAGAAGTCGAACGCTCCTTGCGAGTGTTGGATGGAGCAGTAGCTTTGTTTTGCGCAGTGTCAGGGGTAGAGCCTCAATCTGAAACGGTATGGCGACAAGCGGATAAATACATAGTGCCCAGGATTTGTTTTGTAAACAAGATGGATCGATCTGGTGCCGATTTCTTCAATGTAGTTACCGAGATCAAAGAGAAGCTAGGAGCCAACCCAGTGCCCTTGCAAGTACCCATTGGTGCCGAAGAAGGATTTAAAGGAGTAGTAGACCTTATTACTAACCAAGCAATTGTTTGGAATGAAGAAGATAGTGGGATGACCTACGAAATTGTAGATATCCCCGAGGACCTAAAAGAAACGGTAGAGGAGTGGCGACAGAAGTTGGTAGAAAGTGTAGCGGAATATGATGATGCCCTTCTAGAAAAATTCTTTGAAGATCCTGATTCGATTACTAAGGAGGAAATGATGGAGGCTATCCGTAAAGCGGTTATCGACATGTCATTCTCACCAGTACTTTGCGGTTCTGCTTTCAAGAACAAAGGTGTACAAGCTGTACTCGATGCCGTTTGTGCGTACCTGCCTTCACCTAAAGACCTACCACCAGTAGAAGGAATTAATCCTGAAACTGACGAAAAAGTGTTCAGGGAGGCTGATGTAAATCAACCTTTTTCAGCATTGGCCTTTAAAATAGCTACAGACCCATTTGTTGGACGACTATGCTTTTTTAGAGTTTATTCTGGCAAGTTGCCTGCTGGTTCTTATGTGATAAACATGAGAACAGAAAAAAAAGAAAGAATTTCTCGCTTGATGCAGATGCACTCGAATAAGCAAAACCCAATTGATGTGGTGGAAGCAGGTGATATCTGTGCCGGTGTTGGATTCAAAGATATTAAAACAGGAGACACCCTGGTAGAAGAAAAAGCGCCAGTGGTGCTAGAGTCCATGTCGTTTCCTGATCCTGTTATTGGGTACGCAATCGAACCAAAGGCTCAGGCAGATGTTGACAAGCTGGGCGTGGCTATTTCAAAACTTGTAGAAGAAGATCCTACTTTAAGAATTCAAACCAATCAAGAGACTGGCCAAACGATTCTAAGAGGTATGGGTGAGTTGCATTTGGAAATTATTATTGATCGCCTTAAGCGTGAGTTTAAAGTAGAGATCAACCAAGGTGCTCCTCAAGTTGCCTACAAAGAAAGTTTGACCAAGCGTGTTGAACACAAAGAGGTTTATAAAAAGCAAACCGGTGGACGGGGTAAATTTGCGGATATCGTTTTTGAACTTGGGCCTCAAGAGGATCCTAAGCCAGGACTTGAGTTCGAAAATAAAATTGTTGGTGGCGCAATTCCTAAAGAATTTATACCAAGTGTTCAAAAAGGTTTTGAACAAGCTATGAAGAATGGTCCTTTAGCGGGCTATCCAATTGAATCTATGTATGTCAGATTATTTCATGGTTCTTTCCATGACGTTGATTCTGATAG
>JAJCYK010000584.1 GCA_029262935.1 Cytophagales bacterium
CAAATAAAATTGCGAGGAGAGGGGTGAGGTAATGGCAGGTACTGAGGTAAGTAATTTTGGTAGTTACGAACTGTGTCGGTAAGGGTTTTATGAGGATGTTTGAGATAGTATTTTTGGGAGTACTGACCTACCAATAAGGTAAGTGTAGTGTGCTTTAGTTCTGCCAATAAATCAGGATGCCATAGGGGTGCACATTCTGGCCGCGGAGGCAAATCACCTGACTTACCTTTGCCTGGATAGCAAAACCCCATGGGAAGCAACCCAAAGACGCCTGAATGGTAAAAGGTTTCTTTATCTACTCCCAGCCAACCACGAAGCGCATCACCACTTTTGTCTAGCCATAGCTGGCCGTTTTCATGTACCTTTAAACCCGGAGCTTGGCCTATGATAAGCACCTTGTTATTTTTGCTAACCTGTACCTGGGGGTTACAGCCGTGATCCAAAAATGCGGCACACACTTGGCAATCTTTTATGTTAGTCTTAAGGGTGTCCAAGTTCATAAATGTAAATTTATATTTTAAATTGTCCGAGAAGATGCTCGTACTCCGTTATTGCTTTAAATTATTTTAAATCAACTTATAGAACAATGGCAAAATATCTTTATTTATTCAGAGGAGGAGATCAAAACATGGCATCTGCCTCGCCCGAAGAGTCTCAAATTCATTTACAAAAATGGGGCGTATGGATGCAAGACTTAGCAGAAAAAGGAAAATTGATTGATGGACTACCATTAACACGAGATGGAAAAGTTGTAGAAAAATCTGGTGAAGTCATTCATGATGGCCCATTTACTGAAGGTACCGAGATTGTAGGAGGATATATGCTTATCAATGCGGATTCTTTTGATGAGGCCCTGAAAATAAGTAAAGGGTGCCCCATTTATGAGTACAATGGCACCACTGAGGTACGTGAAATCATGAAGCTAGACATTTAAATTATTTTACTAATAAGGCAACTTGAAGCTGATGATGCGCCCAATTTCTCATTAGTGATGATGTCATTCGTTTTATCCTTCAAGAAAAAGCTCAGCACGCCACTCAGCACTACAGCAATGTTTTTAACTGCTAAGAATCATTAAATTTAGACTCAATCTTTAAGATTGAGTCTTTTTTATCATCATGGAATTTACGGTCAATGTAGTGTTTAAGGAAGAGTACAGCCAATTAGTGGCTTTATTTACTCATCGCTATGGTTATGACAAAATGGAGCTTATTGAGGATGCTATTCAAGAATCATTTTACAAAGCCCTCAAACTATGGCCAAATAATCCCCCTAAAAACCCCAAAGGTTGGCTGCGTACTGTTACCAGAAACCATTTAATTGACAAATTCAGAGAAAGGAAATATGCGAGCTTGGAAACCATCGCTTTTAAGGAAAGCGACCAGTCCGAGGACTGGGGAGATCCTAGAGAGATACGCGACAACCATCTCAAAATGATATTTGCCTGCTGCCATCCAGAAATTAAACCCACAGATCAATTATTACTAAGTTTGAAGTTTCTTTGTGGGTTTGGTACTAACCAAATTGCCCGAGCCCTATTAAAATCCCAGGCTGCCGTGGAAAAGGCCATTTCCAGAGCCAGGATAAAATTTAAAAGTGTAGTAAAAGACTTACAAGTCCCACAAGTGGGAGCTCTTTCAAACCGACTGGAGGGTGTTTTGAAGGTAATTTATTTGCAATTTAACGAGGGGTATAAAGTATCAGAAGGTTCGGATCTAATTAACAAATCCCTTTGTGTGGATGCTATTCGCTTAGCTGAACTGCTTACCACTTATCAAGAGCTAGATCATCCACAGATACATGCTTTGCTAGCACTGATGTATCTTCAAGCTTCACGACTTGATGCTAGGATTAATGAACAAGGGCAGCTTATCACCTTAGACAAGCAAGATCGCAGCAAGTGGAACTACAAATATATTTTACAAGGATCCATTTATTTGGGGAAGGCCAACAGTGCTCCTGCCTTAAGCCATTACCATGTGCAGGCTTCCGTCGCCAGCTACCACTGTGCAGCTCCCAGCTATGCCGAAACGAATTGGCAAGGGATAATTTCTTGGTATGAACTTGGTTTGAAGTCGGGGTCTAACAAAAATTACGAACTGAATAAATTAATTGCTTTTAGTCAAATAAACACGGCAGCTGAGACCCTAAAGAACATGCGCTTGGAGCGACTACCAGATAATCAATTTACTCAGGTTTTTTTAGGGGACTTATACTTCAACACCCAGCAAAATAGTAAAGCAGCAGCTTGTTTTAAGCAAGCTTTGGGTTACACTAAAAATCAAGCTGAACAAGATTTCATTCAATCGAAATTGGACCAAGTAACAGAAAAGAAGTAAGAGCGGGCACTTGAATAATTTCGAATGTAGTGTTTTGTTTAAACAGGCAGAATTGCCTACATTTTGAAATGCCATTACCCTTGCCATAACCGCGCTACAATTATGAAATTCGTCACTCATTCATTAAAAAATCCTTTAATTGATTATGTAGCGTCTATTTTCCATTTCAAAAACTTCACACCGGATCATTCTATTGAAAGGGTAGTACCCACGGGCCATCTTTATATCTTATTTGAGCTGGATGGGATCACTAGAAATACCTTTGATAACGAGACATTGAAACCGAATGCAACCTTTTCAGAGGTTTGGGTTTCTGGCAACCACAAACGTTATATTTCTATATCAGCTCCTCAAAACTCCGAAATGTTTGTGATTCAATTCAAACCTCATGGGGCTTATCCCTTTTTTCATTTTCCGGTGGCAGATTTGAATGAAAAAATAATTTCAATTCAAGGAGCCTTGGGTGATGAATTGATTCAATTGAGAGAGGCTTTGTTGCTGAGCCCAACTTCGGAAGATAAATTTGCCTTAGCAGAGCAATGGCTGCACAGGAGATATCTCCCTAAGTATGCTCCTTCTGCAGAATTGTTGAAAATGGTAGCATCTTTGCAAAGTCGGTCCCTAGATATTTACCAACAAATCGTTGAACAATATGCGTATTCGCAAAAGCATTTGATAGACCAGTTCAAAAAGTATATCGGGCTTACTCCCAAGTACTACCATCGCATCCTTAGATTTAACGAGATCCTTCAACAAATCAATAAGCAGGAACAAGTTTCCTGGACCCAAATTGCTTATCAATGCGGCTTTTCCGATCAATCCCACTTTATTAAAGAGTTCAAACATTTTTCAGGCTTTAACCCGATGGAGTTCATGAAGCAAGATTTAAATCAAGATCCTCCAAATTTTTTTCCTTTAGATCGCAAAGGTTAATTTTTTACAATACTTCACGCTACTGATTAACTATCATTGGATTGTAAAAATTACATTATGGACATAATCACAACTTTTAATAGCATCAATTGGATATCCGTACTAGTTGCCGCAGTATCTACTTTCCTGGTGGGCGGTATTTGGTACGGCCCCATATTCGGAACAGCGTGGATGAAAGAATTTAATTTCTCCGAAGAGGATCTTAAAAAGCGTAGTGTGCTGGTGACTTTCGGAGTATCTCTCCTATTGGCCTTTTTTGCCGCCCTAATTTTAGATATGTTCCTCGGACATCAAGCTACGCTGGAAACAGGGTTTTGGGCCGGCTTACTAGCAGGCGTTGGGTGGA
>JAJCYK010000585.1 GCA_029262935.1 Cytophagales bacterium
AATTACCTTTGTAAATACAGTTTACTGTTATATTTTTGCCACTCGTTAAACAGCTATTGCCTCCTTAGCTCAGCTGAGGACCGATCATAAAGAAATGATCCGCAGGATCATTTTAGAGAGGGGCCAGAACGTGCCTAGCACCAGTTGAGCGTGCACTAGCTAGAAAGAAGTAAACGTATGTTATTACAATCGATAGCAGAAGCTATCTGATTGGCCTCCTTAGCTCAGCTGGTAGAGCAACTGACTTGTAATCAGTAGGTCTTCGGTTCGATCCCGGAAGGAGGCTCTTGAAAATCAAGGAGTTACAGAAATGTAACTCCTTTTTTATTGTTCACTTGCGGGTTTTCTGCGGGGATTTATGGCGAATTTCGATTGATACTTGTTAGCATGTGAGAATGTGGCAGTGCAAGACAGATCAAGAGTCTCCAAAACGATTTAACATTATTTAACTCGGCCAATGAGTAAAAGACAGTTTAAATTCCTAAATATGTCTAAATGGATGAAATCGAACCGTGAAGCAAATTCAGCTAGTGCTATTTGGGGTTTTCCTTTCAAATGTTGTTATCGCTCAGAACATATACAGTGGAAAAGTAATAAATGCTCATACCCAAGAGCCTATTAGCTTTGTGAATATCGGGGTAATTGGAAAACAAGTGGGTACAGTATCCGATTCAAATGGCGAGTTCGAGATTTCATTGGGTCAAAGTTTTGATAGAGACAGTATTAAAATTTCGATAATTGGTTATAAAGGCCAAACACTGATAACTTCTGAATTTAAAAGCAAGTTTAGAAATGGTAACAGTCTAATTTTGCTGGAAGAAGAATTTGTCGAGCTTGATCAAATAGTAATTAACCAAAATAAGTTAAGCACTAAGACACTAGGGAATAAGACGGAATCTAAAATGTTAAGTGGCGGTTTTGGTAGCCAGCAGCTGGGGTCGGAAGTGGGTATAAGAATTAAAATTAAAGAATCACCTACCTACTTGGACAAATTCAATTGCTTCATATCCAACAATCGCTTTGACAGTGTAACCTTTAGACTTAACATATACCAGCTAACGGACGGATTACCAGGTGAGAATATACTTAAAGAAAATATCTTGGTTAGGACCAAGATTAAACAGGGCAGAATAACGGTCGATTTGACCGAATATAATATCATCGTAAAAAACGTTTTTATTATTTCCTTAGAATGGTTGGAGATGTTTGGAAACGTTGAGAATGGTGTCATATTCTTTTCAGCCGCATTGTTGAATTCTTCGGTATTCTTGAGGGAAACCAGTCAATCAGAATGGGAAAGGAAAAAGGGAATTGGCGTTGGCTTTAATGTCACAACCACATACTAGAGACTGACAACCAATTTCTTGTAGCTTTCAATTTCAATAAAGGCAATGATAAAAAATTACTTTAAAACCTCGCTTCGAAATTCCAAGTGCAATAATACAATTCCGTTGACAAATATTTTCGGCCTCTCTACCGCAATTGTGAACAAACAAAGTAATGAGAATAAATGACTTTCAGCCATATATATACTTTGTTGCTTCCACTATACTTTGTTATGGTTATTTGCTTGTATTAGTCAATGGTTACTACCATTACAACTACTTGGAATTTCTCGAAATAGGACGAAAAGACTTAATTGCTAGGCTTGGTTTTCTGGCTTATACGACAGGATTTGTGTACTATTCGATGGTATTAATTCCAGTATGCGTATTGACATGGCTTTCAAATAGACAACGAATTTTAAAAGCTAGAGCGATTTGGATTCACTCAGTATCTGCAGTACTAATCATAGGACTTCTATTCTATCTAAATATCATTGACAGGTTAATTTATGGGACAAAAGAGAACTGGATATTAGGGCTTGCTTTAATTGGACTGTCAATACCGCTATACTGGAACAATAGGTTATTGAAAAAAATAAAGACTGCAAACAACAAAATCTAAACTGTATTAAATTGCAGTTAACCTAAATGTTATGGTTGAATGTCCGTTACTGGCCGATAGCGGAGATTTTGTCAAGCTTTTCTACAACTTTGGAATACGATCTAGATTAAGTACCTTAAAACATCACAATAGTGCCGAGATCAGTATTCTTCGCTTTTATCACTGCGTATCTATCCGCTTCCATTTGGGCTCAGATCAAAATAATTAGAACCAATCAACTTAATCAAAAACGAAAAATTCTCAACTCGATATTAATATGGACAATTCCCTTTTTATGGCCTTTGGTGCTGCCAACGGTTTTAAGATCATTACCAGAGGGCACCGCTCAAAACAAAGAAGAAAGAAAGAAAAAAAAGGATATACCACTTCCGGTGAATGGTCAGGTCCTAGGGACTGCTTTGGTTAGTTTTAAACTTGCTTGATAATAAGAAGGTAAAACAAAACTTGTTTGTGGAAGGTCCGCTTCTGGCCGAAAGCAAAAAGCACTGGTTTTTTTTATATATTCAACCTTAACACTTGCGTGTTTACATGAGATACACTACGATTTACTTAGTGGTCAGCTTATTACTACCAAGTTGCCAACTAAATAAAAATGAATCAAATCTAATAGATCACTATGAAGCCTTTCTATCCAATAACAGCATAGTACTGAACGATTCCACGATTATGGATTTGGTTGCTGCGATAGATAGCACCATTCTAGATATTACGGCTAGGACCAGAGGCCATCGAAAAGGAATTTATAGCCGTGACATTTCTGAGCTTTCATTGATCATAGATGCGACCTTGTTATCAGGTAAGAAAAACCAGTTAAAGCAGATCATTGAACAAA
>JAJCYK010000586.1 GCA_029262935.1 Cytophagales bacterium
AATTGAACCTGTTGCTCCTTGGTTAATAGATAGCTTTTCAGAATATTGGCCATTCATAAAAAGTCTTTTTGAATCTATAAAGGAACGGTTGCAACCGTCAATAGCCTGATAAAAATCCCACGGCTATTGAAATCAGCAGTAATTCTAGTAATTTGCGGGGAAGTCGTGATACGATTATGAAACTAAAAATGCACCAGGAAGGAAAATTCCAGTTCATTGAGGAAGGCAAGGGCGAGACCTTGGTGCTGTTGCATGGATTATTTGGTGCCCTTAGTAACTGGGATGGGGTTGTGAATAGATTTAAGGATAGGTATCGGGTGTTAATCCCCTTATTGCCAATCTATGAAATGCCCATCAAAGAAGCTGGATTAGAAGGTCTCGTAAAATATGTCGCTGAATTTATTGAGCAAAAAGGGCTTAACAACATGACCATAATGGGTAACTCCCTGGGAGGTCATTTGGCATTGATTTATACGCTAAACTACAGTGATAAAGTAAGTCGTCTAATTTTAACCGGTAGCTCAGGACTGTTTGAGAACTCTATGGGTGGCTCATTCCCCAAACGGGGAAACTATGAATACATCAAAGAGAGAGTGGAATACACCTTTTACAATCCCAATACAGCTACTAAGGCCTACGTCGATGAGATTTTTGAGACTACTAAAAGCATTCCCAAAGCCATGCGGATTGTAGCCATTGCTAAGTCCGCTCAGAGACACAACATGGCAGCAGAAATTCCCAGAATAACAGTACCCACGCTACTGGTATGGGGATTAAATGACACCATTACTCCTCCTATGGTAGCACATGAATTCAATCGATTAATTAAAAGTTCCACGTTACGCTTTATTGATCATTGCTGCCATGCTCCAATGATGGAGCATCCGGAAACCTTCAACAACATATTGGAAGACTATTTACAAAATCATGGTTGCAAGGGAGTTAATTAATCACATGATACCTCCTTTAAAAAAAGGAGATTCGGCTAAGAAGGCCACCGCATGGATGGAAGAGCTGCGGGTCAACCAGTTACCTGTAATAGAAGATGGGTTGTATCATGGGTTAATTTCAGAAGAAGTGATCCTGGAGGATAATGATGACTCCAAACTGGTATCAGAATACAAATTGCAGGGAGTGGACTGTCATGTATTTGAAAACCAGCATTTCTATGACGTATTAAAGATTGTATCTGATCACGGTGTACAACTAGTGGCTGTATTGGATGAGGAAAAGCACTTTTTAGGGGTTATTTCAATTAAGGATACTGTGACGGCAGTAGCCCAATCAGCCGCCGTACAAAGCCCCGGAGGCATACTCATTTTGAGCCTTAAACAGATTGACTACTCCTTGGCCGAGATTAGTAGACTGGTGGAATCCAATGATGCCAAAATATTAAGTTGCATTGTTAATAACGATGTTTATGATGCTAACATGATCAAATTGACATTGAAGATAAATAAAACTGACCTTACTGCAGTCATAGCTACTTTAGAAAGATTCGAATACCGAATTATCGCAAAGTTTGAAGAAAGCCCCATGGAGACTAGTGAAAAAGAACGGTTAGATATTCTTTTCAAATACTTAGATATATAATCAAAGGACTTACCAGGCCTTGGCTTATGAAGATTGCTATTCACGGAAAACCAATAGACGAAAAAAGCCAAGCTCCCGTAAGGGACTTACTACAAGCCATTCAAGAGAAGGAGGCTATAGTGGTAGTCTCTAAACCCTTTATCAAAAGCCTTCAAATATCGAATATTAACATAGACAATTTTCAGGAATTTGATGATCGCGTTGGCCTGGAGGGGGTGGACTTTGTTTTCAGCCTGGGAGGTGATGGTACCTTGTTAGAAACAATTTCATACATCGGAGAGCTAGAGCTGCCGGTGGTGGGAATAAATACCGGTAGATTAGGGTTCTTGGCTACGATTCCCAAAGATATGGTAAGCTCCGCGGTAGCGGCGCTTTATCAAAATGAGTTCTCTTATGATTACAGAACCTTAGTCAAAGTTCACTCTGACCGCAACATCTTTGATGGATTAAATTTTGGCCTCAACGATTTTACCATTCTAAAGAAAGACACTTCTTCAATGATCACCGTGCACACTTATATAGATGGTGAATATTTAAACAGCTATTGGGCCGATGGCTTAATCGTTTCTACTCCTACTGGTTCTACGGGATATTCTTTAAGTTGTGGCGGGCCGGTAGTATTACCTCAATCCAATAATTTTATTATCACACCCGTAAGCCCTCATAATTTAACAGTTCGACCCTTAGTGGTCTCGGACAATAGTGTTATTTCTTTTGAGATTGAAGGTCGAAGCAAAAATTTCTTAATTTCCTTAGACACCAGATCCTATACGGTGGATGCTTCTATTCAAATGGCGGTTAGCAAAGAGCAGTTTCATGCAAAGCTAGTAAAGTTGGATGGATACAATTTTTTAGATACGCTTAGACAGAAATTAAACTGGGGATATGACGCTCGAAATTAGGTTTCCAGTTCATTTTTATATTTAACTCAAATTTCTAACTTTGTATAGTACTATTTTTTTTGAGAATCTTATAATAGAAACTCTATGCAAAAACGTGTAGCTGGACTTTTTTTACTTATTTGTTTTCTGTTATCAGCCCAGTCTGCATTTGCTCAACGGATCAATTCTCAAAAAACTCGCAGCTCTAGATATACTATCAACAAAAAATACACCAGTGTAGGTTTCAGTCTAAACGGTATAAATTACTTTGGAGATCTTGCTCCCAAAGATCAGATATTTAGTACAAACTTGGGACTAACCCGTTTGGATTTAGGAATATTTGCCATGCGACGTGTCGGTCCAAGGTTATCCGTACGCGCAAGTTTTAACTGGGGGAGATTGAAAGGCGACGACTTTGAATCTGCAGATCCCAACGATGAACTGGCTCGATTTCGATATGTTCGTAACCTGCAGTTCAGAAACGATATTAAGGAATTAGCAATTGTAGGTATAATCGACTTTACAGAGAACCTATCCACCTATCGATCTAGAAAGTCAGTAGTGCCCTACGGATTTGCAGGGATTGCTGTATTTCACCATAACCCAAAAGCTTTGGTTCCGGAATTTGATGTAAATAATGGTAATGCTCCTTTTCCAAACGCTGGAGAATGGGTATCACTTGCTCCATTGCAAACGGAAGGAGTTACTTATAAAAAAGTACAACTTGCTATACCATTCGGAGCAGGTGTGCGTTTTAGGATGAACGAACGCATGGATTTGAGCTTCGAAATCGGTTATAGATACTTGTTTTTTGACTATATCGACGATGTATCAGGTGGTTATGTTGATTTGGGATCACTCCCAAACAATCTAGCACGGGCCCTTTCGGACAGGTCTAGAGAGGTAAATGCGGTTGAATCTGGAGATTTAAGGGCTACTGGATTGATACCAAATAGATTAGAAAGCTATGTCTCTCCATTTGACGGAAATACCTATACAAACATTGCTGGTTATGGTAGAGAAGCTATTGAAAACATTAGAGGTGATGAAAATGATAAGGATATATATGTAATAACCGGGTTTAGTTTAAGTTATGTACTGAGCAGTAGTAGATTTAGGAGAGCAAAGTTTAGATAAGTAGATTGTTCATGAGAATTTTGGAATTGGGAAAATCAATTGGTTTTCCTTTTTTATTCATTTTAGTCAGTTACTTCCCCTTAAAAGGACAAGGTTTAGAAATCGGAGGAGGAATTGGCGGTGTTGCCTATACAGGGGACTTGGTCCGAGGGTATCAGTTTGGGCAACAAGGGCCTGGCATACAAGGATTTATAAGATACAATCTTAGTAATGTAGTTAGCGTTCGAGGTACTGGATTGATAGGGAGGTTAAAAGGTGACGACCGTGTTAATACCATAGATCCTTTCACTCAGCTTCGGGGTAGCTCATTTCAACGCTTTGTCATAGAAGCATCAGCAACCATAGAATACAACTTTTTGGATTACAAAGAGCGAAATTCGCTTATACCATGGTCGCCATACTTTTTTGCTGGGGTTGGATTAGCCGCTTTCAGTGCTAAATCCTCAACAAATGATTATAGTCGTATTCAACCTGTCGTTCCATTTGGTCTAGGCATAAAGTATAAGCTTACTAAACAATGGAACCTCGAGTTTGAATTTGGAGCACGTAAAACGTTCTTCGATTATATAGACGAGGTTTCTGACACTCCTACTCCTAATAAGCTCAATCCCAACTATGGAAATGAGTTGGACAATGATTGGTACTATTTTGCCGGATTCTCCATCAGCTATACCTTTTATTCCGTCCCCTGCCCCTTCAAAGCCTACTAAGATCTTTGTTAAATATTGTTAAAGATTAGGGTATAAAATTCTTTAAAACTAACCAATTTCGTACCTTGCGCTTTATATTTTATGGCGTTCCATGGACATAAAGGAAAAAATAGATCCTAGTAATTTACCAAGTCACATTGCCGTGATAATGGATGGAAATGGACGCTGGGCAAAAAATAAAGGAGCAGCTAGAATTTTTGGGCACCAAAGTGCTGTAAAATCGGTTAGGGATATAACTGAAGGTTGTGCAGAACTGGGGGTCAACTACTTAACGCTTTATGCGTTTTCCACGGAAAATTGGAGCAGGCCTAAGT
>JAJCYK010000587.1 GCA_029262935.1 Cytophagales bacterium
ATAGCACTGCTCGTAGCAATGACTATGGTGGTGGCGACCAATTTTGGGTTGACGTTTTTAGACTGGTCTTGGTGGTGGATAGGTTTCGCCACCTTTGCCTTAACCTTTTTTGTTTCAATGGTAATATTGGAAACCATGTTGTTTCGCGAGATCCAGAAGGTTTCCAAAGCTTTACAAAAGCTTGCTTCAGATACTCCTTTCGATGAAAAAAAGGTCTTGGGGAAGTCGAAATTCGAAAATTTTCGCGATATGGTCATGTCGTATACCGAGATCAAACAGCTGGAAATTGAGCAATTGAAAAGTATGGCGGCTTATCGCAGAGAGTTTTTGGTGGATATTAGTCATGAGTTAAAAACTCCTATTTTCGCCGCACAGGGTTACGTGCACACCTTATTGGACGGGGCTATCGATGATAGTAATGTAAAAATGAA
Source organism: Cytophagales bacterium (assembly GCA_029262935.1). Taxonomy (GTDB): domain Bacteria; phylum Bacteroidota; class Bacteroidia; order Cytophagales; family Cyclobacteriaceae; genus JAJCYK01. Next base: position 432 of record JAJCYK010000587.1, read on the forward strand.
GTTCCTAAAGAAAGCTGCAAAAAGCCTAGATGGCTTAGATGTTTTGGTGCAGGATTTGTTGGTGCTATCAAGCTTAGAGACAGGCCAAATAACTATGGATATCCAGGCATTCAATATTTATGAACTGACGACATCTGTATTTGAACAATTGGAAGGTAAAGCGGATAAAAAAAATATCAAATTGGGGTTCGGCAGTGGTACATATAAAAACATTGTAGTGCTTGCTGATCAGTACCGTATCAATCAAATTCTTCAAAATTTGGTTTTAAATGGCATTAACTATACGGAGGACAGTGGGAAGGTAATCGTGGATTTTGAAATAAAAAAAGACCATGTGGTAGTTCATGTTAAAGACAATGGTATGGGTATATCCACCGAGCACCTCAATCGCATCTTTCAACGATTTTATCGGGTTGAAAAAAGCAGGGGTAAATCTAACGACAGGGGAGGTACTGGGTTGGGCTTAGCTATAGTCAAACATATTCTTGAACAACATCACAGCCAGATTAAAGTAAAAAGCAATTTAAACAAGGGTTCAGACTTCTATTTCGAACTCCCAAAGGCCAAGATATGAGAGCATTAAAACTAAAAGACCATATTGTCTTTGAAGATAACGACTATCTAATCATAAATAAACCAGCCGGTATATCATCACTATCAGATCGCCAGGATGCAATGAGCGTTTTAACCTGGTCCCAGGACTACTGGCCCCAAGCACAATTATGTCATAGATTGGACAAGCAAACCAGTGGCGCGATAGCCTTAGCAAAAAACCCCGAAGCCTATCGCCATCTCTCTATGCAATTTCAAAATAGAGAAGTAAATAAAACCTACCATGCGGTGGTCCAAGGCAGACAACATTATTCCGAGAAAAAGATAGAGCTAGCGTTGACCGTGGGTCGCAGAGGATTGGTGCACGTGAATCAAGGAGGCAAAGATTCTGAAACCCTGGTGACCACCCTGGATGTATATAAGGCACACTCCTTATTAAGTTGTACGCCGGTAACGGGCCGTACTCATCAAATAAGAGTTCACTTATCCCATGTTGGGGCTCCTATTGTGGGCGATCTAACTTATGGGGGAAAACTCTTTTACCTTTCAGAGATCAAACATAAGTATAACCTTAAAAAATTTACTGAAGAAAAACCCTTAATGTCCAGGTTGGCTTTGCATGCAGCTAACCTAAAATTTCAATTATTACAAGGAAAGGAACAAGCTTTTGAAGCTCCTTACCCAAAAGATTTTCAGGTCTTGATTAAGCAATTGAACAAAAATAGACCCATCCCAGCAAATTAAGTTCATAAACTACTCCAGAATCGACGCAATAACTTATGGAAAAGTATATGCGAACTATTGCATTTCAAATAATAAGCTTCTATCTTTGTGACCCTTTTTGAAGGGATTTAAGAAGAAAATAAGAAGCGGTGAACACTTTAAGTTATAAGACGATATCAGCCAACAAGGCAACTGTGAATAAAGAATGGGTATTAGTTGATGCCCAAGACCTGGTACTAGGTCGTATATGCAGTGAAGTGGCAAAATTGATAAGAGGCAAGCACAAAACCAATTTCACACCTCATGTGGATTGTGGGGATAACGTGGTTGTCATTAATTCGGATAAGATACGATTGACCGGTAAGAAGTGGGATGATAAGGAATATGTTAGGCATTCCGGCTATCCTGGCGGTCAAAAGAAAACAACGCCAAGACAACTGATGGCTAAGTCTTCTTCTACTAAGATTATAGAAAAGGCTGTCAGAGGAATGTTGCCAAAAAACAGACTTGGACGTGCTTTGTTTAACAACCTATATGTATATGAGGGTACCGAACATCCGCATGAAGCCCAACAGCCTAAAGAAATAAAATTATAAACGATTAATGGAATTGATTAACACTATAGGTCGAAGGAAAACATCAGTAGCCCGTATTTACGTAAAAGCGGGCAAAGGTAACATAAAAGTAAACGACCGAGATATGGGGGAGTACTTTCCGTCACCTATCTTACAGACCATTGTAAAGCAACCACTGGTAGTGACTGAATCCAGTGACAAGTTTGATATTCAGGTTAATGTAAGTGGAGGAGGCTCCAGCGGACAGGCCGAAGCTATCCGACTGGCAATTTCACGGGCCTTGTGTGAAATGGACGGGGAACACCGACCAGCACTAAAGAAAGAGGGTTTCTTAACTAGAGATCCACGAATGGTAGAAAGAAAGAAATATGGACGAAGAAAAGCCAGAAGGGCCTTCCAGTTCAGTAAACGATAATATTGATCCTAAGCAGATTTTTGAATGGCAAAGTTAGAATATAAAGATCTTTTAGACGCTGGTGTCCACTTTGGTCACCTAACCCGTAAATGGGATCCACGTATGGCCCCTTACATATTTATGGAGCGTAACGGGATTCACATTATTGACCTTAACCAAACTTTAGTTTCTCTGGAGGAAGCATCCAATGCTTTGCGCCAAGTGGTACGTACAGGTCGTAAAATCTTGTTTGTGGCTACTAAGAAACAAGCTAAAAACATTATTGCAGAAGAGGCTCAAAGATTAAATATGCCGTATGTCACCGAAAGATGGCTTGGTGGTATGTTGACCAATTTCGCAACCATCCGTAGATCTTTGAAGAAGATGACCGGTATGGAAAAGAAAATGAAGGACGAAAGCTTCAAAAACTTGGCAAAACGCGAACGACTGATGGTTGGGCGCGAAAAAGATAAGTTGGAGAAGGTTCTTGGTGGTATTGCTGACCTTACCAGATTGCCTGCAGCTTTATTCATTGTAGACATCAAGAAGGAGCATATCGCGGTAAAAGAAGCTCAAAAATTAAACATTCCTGTATTTGGAATCGTTGACACCAATTCTAATCCAGAATTGGTAGATTTCCCAATTCCTGGCAATGATGATGCTTTCAAAAGTATTGCAATCATTTCCCAAGCTATTGGCAGTGCTATTGAGCAAGGCTTGAATGAGCGACGTAAGGATAAGGACGATGCAAAAATGCGACAGGAGGAAGAGAACAAAAAGAAAATGGACGAAGCTGCGACCTCCGCAGCGCCTGCACCAGCTGCAGAAAAGGTAAACGAGGAAACCAAATAAGGACTCCATAAAATACAAACACTTAACTGAAACATCGAGTCCTTCGGAATTCGGTGTTTCATTTTTTAAAAACTATTTAAATTAGAAGGAAATGAGTATAACGGCACAAGATGTAAACAAACTTAGGAAAATGACCGGTGCTGGCATGATGGATTGCAAAAAAGCACTGACGGAGGCAAATGGAGATTTTGAAGCTGCTATCGATCTGTTGAGAAAAAAAGGTCAAAAGGTTTCAGCTTCCAGGGCGGACCGACAAACCTCCGAAGGGAGTGTATTTGTACACACTAATGCTGAAGGTACCGAAGGCACACTAATTGCCTTAAATTGTGAAACGGACTTTGTTGCCAAAAACGAAGAGTTTCAAGATTTAGGCAAGCACGTATTGGATTTGGCGATAAGCAACAGTCCCCAAAATGTGGAGGCCTTACAAGCCTTGCCATCAGGAGATCTTACTTTAGGTGAGAAGATTGTAGAAATGATCGGTAAAATCGGAGAGAAGATAGAAATTAGTGCGTACGAACGCCTTAGTGCGGAAGCAGTTGTGGGCTATATCCATGCTGGCAGTAAGCTAGGAGTATTGGTAGGACTAAACGGTGGCAATGGATCAGAGGTAGGACCTGCTGGTAAAGATGTAGCGATGCAAATAGCGGCAATGAATCCCGTGGCAGTTGATAAGGATCAAGTAGATAGTAGCGTGGTTGAAAGAGAAATGGCCATAGGCCGTGAACAAGCCATCGCTGAAGGGAAGCCTGAAAATATCGTTGACAAGATAGCCGAAGGAAAGCTTAATAAGTTTTATAAAGATAACACCTTACTAAATCAGCCCTTTGTTAAAGATAACTCTTTAACCATCTCCAAATATTTGGATGGGATAAAGCAAGGACTGACCGTAAATGATTTTCGACGTGTGGTTATCGGTGGATAGTCTCTAGTAGAAACAACAAGTATTGAAAGGCCCAAACTTATGTTTGGGCTTTTTTTAGGGCTTTGTACCAGTAAGGAAAAACGTCTGAAACGGGCCTTTTCCTTTTAACTCTATGGTACCTCGATCTTCAAATACAAACGTATCTTGCAAACCTTCTTTGAAGGCGGCACTACAATGAATACGCCCTATTTGACCATGGGACTCCAATCGTGATGCTGTGTTTACAGTATCGCCCCATAGGTCATAACTGAATTTAGAATTCCCGATTACTCCTGCTACCACACTTCCTGAATGCACACCAATACGAACGTTTAAATCAGGGTCCACGGCTTTCACCGCCTGCATCATTTGTAAAGCGGCTTTGGCAATACGTTGGGCATGCAAAGGGTCTTTATCGGGTAGGCCACCTACGGCCATATAGGCATCCCCGATAGTCTTTATTTTTTCTACTCCTTGTTTTTCACAAATAGCATCAAAGTTTGAAAAGATCACGTTTAGCAAAGCCACCAATTTATGAGGTTCTGTATGAGAAGACAATTCTGTGAAACCTGCAATATCACAAAACAGCACCGTCGCTTCCTCAAAATAGTCTACAATGGTGTGCTCGTTTTGCTTCATCCGTTGGGCAATACTCGGAGGTAGTACATTTAGTAATAACTGCTCGGAGTTTTGCTGTTCCTCTTCTATCTGCTTCTCATAACCCCTATTTACTTTACGAACTGCAAAGGAGATAGGAAATGCCAACAATAAGCCAAATGCAATACTGCCCCAGGTAACATAGGTTTTTATTTTGCTTACTTCCGCTTGAATTCTTTGAGAGTTTTCATGCGAACTAATGGTCCAATTTACCCCAGGAATGTCATAAAAATAGACGATTTCTGTAGGAGTCTCACTGTAATGAAGTAGTCCGCCACCACTTTGGCCTGCCATGATTTCCTCCTCCCACTTAATCAGATCGACTCCATCGTAGTTCTTATCAAAAAACGCATTTTTTACCGCTACCGACATACCCAAGGCACTCTGCATGGGGTGAGAAAGGTAATCTGCAGAAGTTTGGTCCACGATGCATACATAGCCAAGATCCATCTGCGAACCGGTAATGGCTGCTTGAAACTCCTCCAAAACTGTTTGTTGATCTGTACCATGCTCTAAGCGGGCTTGAATAAATTGTGCCATGGATTTAGCCTGGCGTTGGTTTACATCAGCTTGTATGCGATAGTAATTCTCCAGGAGTATGTTCATCAAAAAAGGTACCAGCACCACACCTGCCACTACCATGGATAAAAATACCGTCAGAAACGTGTAGATAGGTAAACGTGATTTATTTATCATAGCTTTTAGCCATACGTTGTTCGTGCTAACAATAATTGTTAATGGTTGGTTTCTTATTTTTCGATTCAGTCATCAAGATCTGCCATACATTTTAATTCGATAGCAATAGGAGAAGGCAAACCAGAGATGCCTACGGTGGTTCGACAAGGTGAATTGTCTAAAAAATACTGTTTGTAAATCCGATTATAAACAGGGAAGTCATTTTTTATATCAGTAAGAAACACAGTTACGTCAACCAATTGATCCCAACGGGCACCCGATGCTTCTAAAATCCGTTTGACATTAGCAAAGACTGCGTGACACTGTAGCTCAATATCGTAACTAACGACCTCCCCTTGGTGATCAAAGGTATTTCCGGCTACCAGGTTCGTTTGAGGATCCCTAGGACCTACACCTGATAAGAACAATAAACGACCAACCTTCCGGGCATGGGGGTATTGTCCCATAGGCTCCGGAGCATCTTCCGCATGGAACGTGTTTTCGGGGTTACTCATAATGCTTTTTCTAAAATGATTCGATAATCTATTAGGTGTGGTTTTTCAATTACTTCCGAAATATAAAACCCATTGCTTAAAGCGAATAGAAGCATGGCTCTGTTTCGGTTGTGTGTTTTAAACCAAACCCGGGTAAAACCTTGGGCTTTAGCCCATTTTTCTTGAGTATCAGCAAGGTTTCTGGCAATGCCTTGTTTACGATAGTCTGGCAACACTCCACCCATCCAGCTGTAAAAACTTCCTACTGGTCCTCGTTGATAGCCTACCTTAAATCCCACAGCCGTGTGCTGATGATAACAGATTAAGGCTAGGTACGGGGGTTTTAGTCGCTTTTTATATTCTTCCAAATTGTATGCGTCATTTCCAAATTCTGGGATGGAAGTGGCTACTTCATAGACCTCAAGTGCTCCACTTTGCTTTATTTGAAATGACATGTTTTAATGGTTCATCAATTCTTCTATTTCTTCTGCTTCAATGGGAATGTTGGCCATAAGATCAAATATGCCTTGCTGCTCAATGACTACATCGTTCTCAATACGGACGCCCAACCCTTCCTCAGGAATGTAAATCCCTGGCTCTACCGTAAATACCATTCCCGCTTCGAACTTTCTGTAGATATTACCTACATCGTGCACATTTAGTCCTAAATGATGTGATGTGCCATGCATAAAGTACTTTTTATAAGCTGGTCTGTCCGGGTGTTGGTTTTTGATTTCATTTAAATCCAATAACCCTAAACCGACCAACTCCCCTTCCATGAGTTCACCCACCTGTCGATGATATTCAGGTATACTGTTACCAATGGTTAGGAGATCCATAGCTTTCCGCATTACTCTTAACACAGCATTGTAAACGGCTTTTTGCCTTTCAGTATAACGGCCATTTATGGGGATCGAACGAGTCATGTCTGCGTTGTAATTGGCGTAGGTGGCCCCTACATCCATGAGCAGTACCTCTCCATCAAGACAGGCCTTTTTGTTTTCCACATAATGCAAAACACAAGCACTGGGTCCGCTGGCTATTATAGGTTCATATGCAAATCCGCCGGATCGGTTTCGAATAAACTCGTGTAAATACTCTGCTTCAATTTCGTATTCGGTTACCCCTGGTTTTACAAAAGAAAGAATGCGCCTAAACCCCTTTTCAGTAATGTTGCAGGCGATTTGCAGCTGAGCAATTTCCAAAGCACTTTTTACGGCGCGTAATTCATGCATGAGTGGTGCAACTTTTTCATAATGGTGCAGGGGAAAGTTTTCTTGACACCATGCAACGAATCGAGCATTTCTTGTGGTTACTTTTACCACTGCTCTGATGTGCTCATTACTATTTAGATAGACATTGGTGGCTTCCGCCATTAAGGTTCCAAGCGTTTGTTCAAAACTGTCCACCCATAAAATAGTAGGCACACCGGAGGTTTCTCGAGCTTCTTCTTGGGTGTATTTATGTCCTTCCCAAACGGCAATGTGTTCATTAGTTTTCTTGAGGAACAAAATTTCTCGCATGTGTTCCAGCGGAAAATCCGGGCAAATTACCAAGACAGATTCCTCTTGATCAATTCCACTTAGGTAGAATAGATCCGCGTCTTGAACAAACGGCATGATCCCATCTGCGCTGGTGGGCATAATATCATTGGAATGAAATATGGCGATGGATTTAGGTTTAAGAAGTGACTTTAACCTCTTTCGATTCTCTATAAACAATGATTTATCTAGAGGTTCATATTTTACTTTCATGGCTCGGTGCTTTGTTTTAAATATACCATTTTTTACTTGTACAAAAGCAAATTTTTTCGCCTGCCCGAATAGCCGTGCTTTCTGGAATAGTGACTTAATTTTATCCCTAACGTCACATTTATCAGCATTTTGGCTAAATTTGCAGCCCTAATATGCAAGACTATACGCTCTACGAATTGCCAAACGGGTTACGATTGGTATATAAACAAGTTCCTACTACCAAAATTGTTCATTGTGGGTTTATTTTGGATATAGGGAGCAGAGACGAATCCGACCAACAACAAGGTATGGCTCACTTTTGGGAACATATGGCATTTAAGGGTACCAAAAAACGAAAGGCCTATCACATATTGAACAGCTTGGAAGGAGTGGGAGGAGAGCTTAATGCCTATACCACCAAAGAGAAAATCTGTTTCTATGCCAGCGTACTGGACCAGTATTTTGAAAAGGCAGTGGAGCTATTGACTGATATTACGTTTAACTCCACCTTTCCCCAGAAACAAATTGAAAAAGAGCGAACTGTTATTTTGGAGGAAATGGCTATGTATTACGATTCTCCAGATGATGCCATCCAAGATGATTTTGATGATTTGATATTTAATGGCCACCAATTGGGTCGCAATATCTTAGGCGATCATCAAAGTGTGAGTGGGTTTCAACGAGATGATTTTGGGAACTTTATTACTGAAAACCTCCAGACAGGCCGAATTGTGTTTTCTTGTGTTGGCAACTTGCCTTTTAAAAAAGTGCTTAAAATCTTCGAGAAATATGTAAGAGATATCGCAGCATCTTCTACATCCCAAAGTAGGCCAGAGTTCTTCGGGTACCAACCTAAACTGGTAACTAAAGCGCGCGCGGTTACTCAAGCCCATTGTGCTTTTGGTCGTACCGCCTATAGCATCACCGATGAAAAGCGTTTACCCTTCTTTGCGCTCATTAACTTATTGGGGGGGCCAGGGATGAACTCTCGCCTGAATTTGGCACTACGTGAAAAACACGGTTTCGTATATGCCGTAGATGCCCAGTATACCCCTTATCTAGACACTGGCCTATTTGCTGTATTTTTCGGAACCGATCCTAAAAATATTAAACGCAGCTTATCCTTAGTAAAAAAGGAGCTAAAGTTGCTGCGAGAAAAACCACTTGGTACCATGCAATTGCATCGCACCAAAGAACAACTGATTGGTCAATTGGCTATGGCCGAGGAAAACAATATGAATTTGATGCTGATGATGGGGAAAAGTTTATTAGATCTTCAGAATATTAGAAGCTTGGAGGAGATATTTAACGACGTAAGAAGTATCACATCCTTACAGCTTCAAGAGTTGGCAAATGAGATGTTTCAAGAAGAAGACTATAGTACTTTGATTTTTTTGCCAAAATAGTGCAATTTTGCATCAGTACCGTAGTTAAAAGTATACTCAACTATTTTTAACGGTCAAAACTGAAGGGCATGGATTTTTTAAACCCGGATTTGCAGCGGTATGCTGAAATGCATACCCATCCGGAGTCGGCACTTTTAAAACGATTAGATAGAGATACAAACCTTAAAGCGCTCTATCCAAAAATGATCTCGGGTCATTTACAGGGCCGTATTCTCTCTATGATTTCCCATATGATCCGACCTCAACGTATTCTGGAGGTTGGTACATTTACCGGATATTCGGCCATTTGTTTAGCTGAGGGCTTGGCACCAGGAGGCAAGGTGATCACTATCGATAAGAATAGAGAGTTAACAGATATGGTGGAAGAGTACTTGTCCGCAGCCGATATAAGGAGCCAAGTAGAAGTGATACTAGGCAACGCATTGGATGTTTTACCCACGTTGCAAGACCCTTTTGACTTGGTATTTCTAGATGCAGATAAGGCCAATTACAGCAAGTATTTTGATCTAATTATTGATCTGGTTACTCCTGGCGGTTACATCCTCGCAGATAATGTCTTATGGTATGGTAAGGTGTTAAACGCCGAGGTAAAAGATAACAATGATAAAGAAACCCTAGCGATCCGTGAATTCAATAAGCGGGTTCATGAGGATTCACGGGTAGAGAATGTACTGCTTCCAGTACGCGATGGACTTATGATACTAAGAAAATTATGAAAACGACTTTTGTATGGTTATGCATGGTATTATTGCCTTTTTCTACTTGGGGAGAGGCGCCTAAAGTACCAAGTACTATTAATTTTGCAGGCGTTACCTTGAAATTGAATGAGAAGGCCCGGGGTAAAATTCAGGCGGAGGTAAATGCTTTAACTAAACATCCCAAGTACTTTCAAATTAAGGTGGATCGGTTACAAATCTACTTTCCTATAATTGAGAGAATCTTCCAAGAAGAAGGTTTGCCGGAGGATTTTAAATACCTAAGTCTGCAAGAAAGCGCATTGATTTCTGATGCCGTTAGCTCTTCAAAAGCTGTAGGTTATTGGCAATTTAAAAAAGCCGCGGCTACAGAAGTAGGATTAAGGGTCGACCGTAATGTTGATGAACGGAAGAATATTGTTTCAGCCACTAGAGGTGCAGCCAAGTATCTTAAGAAGAACAACCGGCTTTATTTTGATAATTGGGTACATGCTTTATTGGCTTATCATCAAGGTCCGGGCGGGGCACTGAAATTAGTGGGCAAGAAATATCGAGGGGCTCGTACTATGCCTATTAATGGTCAGACCCATTGGTATGTAATTAAGTTCCTTGCGCACAAGATTGCTTTTGAACCCGTGCCAAGTGTGGCCCCAAAAATATTCCTAAAAGAATATTACCAAGGAAAAGAAAAAACTATAAAGCAAATTGCCATAGGCAATCGACTTTCACCAGAGCTGGTGCTAGAATATAACAAATGGTTAAGTCGGGGACGAGTGCCTAGTGATAAACCCTATGCAGTAATTTTACC
>JAJCYK010000588.1 GCA_029262935.1 Cytophagales bacterium
AGCATGTACGCAATAGTAGACATAGCCGGTAAGCAGTTCAAGGTAACTAAAGATCAGCCTATTTACGCTCCTTTAATGGAGGAAGAGGCTGGCGCTGCCGTGACTTTTGATCAAGTCCTGTTGGTTGACAATGAAGGAAAGGTCAATGTAGGTACACCTCAAGTGAAGGGTGCCAAGGTTTCAGGTAAGATCCTGGAACATGTAAAAGGTGATAAGGTCACCGTGTTCAAGAAGAAAAGAAGAAAGGGATACAAGAAGAAGAATGGACACCGACAAGATTTCACCAAGGTAATGATTGAAAAAATTACAAGTAAATAAGACATGGCACATAAGAAAGGAGCCGGTAGTTCCCGTAATGGAAGGGAATCGGAAAGTAAAAGACTGGGCGTAAAAATTTACGGAGGTCAAGAAGCAATCGCTGGAAACATCATTGTTAGACAACGCGGTACCGTTCACCACCCTGGCAAAAATGTAGGCATAGGGAAAGACCATACCTTGTTTGCTCTGACTACTGGGAAGGTGATCTTTAAGAAAGGAAGAAACAACCGATCGTTTGTTTCCGTTGATCCTGCTGAAGCCTAGAACTTACCAATAAGAAATTATGTACCCTGGCACGTTTGTGTCAGGGTTTTTTTATTCCTCTTCTTTCTTCTTTTTAAGCTTGAGTATATCAGTAGTACTCAATCCAATAACAAATGCCAATAAAATGATCACGATCCAAATGAATGTGGTGGCTCCGCTTCCTATAAAATCCATATTGCTTGATGTTAATTTGACTTCCCAAAAGTAGTACTTTTCTACAAATTCTTTATAGAACCTACCAAAGTTTCCATTGCTTGATTTGTTCAATGAAATGACTCACCGCATCCGGTTGTAAAATAATGGTAAATACTACCCCAAATATGGCACCGTAAAGATGTGCATCATGATTTATATTGTCAGCCATGCGCTTGCCTTGGAAATAGGAGTACATAATGTATAGTGCGCCCAAAATGAATCCAGGAATTCCAATAGGAATAAATAGTAAAAAGATCTCATTGAGTGGATCGAACACAATACTGCTAAATACAATAGCAGCTACTCCCCCGGAGGCGCCTAAAGAATTGTAGTGCGGCGTATGACGATGTTTGAGGAACGTAGGGATGTCAGCTACAATTACGCCCAAAAGAAACAACCCGACTAAGATATACTCACCATTTGATCCAAAGTAGTACGCCACATTTTGGCCAAAGAAATAGAGAGCAAACATGTTAAAGAACAAGTGCGAATAATTGCTATGAATAAATCCTGAGGTAATAAACCGCCAATATTCACCACCGTGTTGAATACTGTAAGGGTTCAGCAACCATTTTTGATAGATGTCCTTTCTATTCCAGGCAAAAAAGCTTGCGGCAATACAGACAACGATTATGGCTAAAGTGGCATTAAAATTCATTGTTCACGGTGGGTTAGAAAATCAGTGAAGCTACGTAATTCGTTTATAGCTTCTGGGTTTACTTGCAAACGGTCCAAAGCTTGGTCAGCGGTTTGGAAGTAGGTTTCGATCTTTTGTTCAGTTTGTGCCTTAATGTTTAATTCATCGTAAATAGCAGTCACTGCTTTTACTTTTTCCTCCTTGTTAAATTCAGTGGGGCTTAGCCATGACTTTAATTCTGCTCGTACTGGCCCAGTGGCTTGTTCTAAGGCTTGAGTAAGTAGGTAGGTCTTTTTGTTGGCAATGATATCTCCACCCACTTGTTTTCCAAATTTGTCTTGATCTCCATAAATGTCTAACAAGTCATCCTTTAGTTGGAAACCCATGCCGATATTCACACCAAAGTCGGTAACCAATTGCTTAGCATCATCTGGCGCATCCGCTAGTAAGGCACCTAGCTCCATGCTAAATCCCAAAAGCACTGCGGTCTTTTGGTGGATCATTTCTAAGTATTGGCGTTCAGTTACCGTATCCAGGGATTCGAAATTCATATCTACTTGCTGCCCTTCACAAACTTCTGCAGCACAACGATTAAAGGCTTTTAAACAAGGCAGCATTTTTCTCTCTTCAACTAATTCCAATAACTCGTAGGCCTTGACCATCATGATATCACCGCTTAATATGCCAATGTTAGCATTCCATTTAATATGGACTGTCGGCTGACCCCTTCTCAAAGGAGCGCAATCCATAATGTCGTCGTGCATCAAGGTAAAATTGTGGAATATCTCAACAATATTTGCAATTCTAACTATGCGATCAGGGTTCGAGGAGAATAAATTGAAAGATAATATAGTAAGCAACGGTCGCAGTCGTTTGCCACCCAGGTCTAATATATAACGAATAGGTTCATACAGTTCTTTGGGGTGCTTATCCAGATCCAGGACCTTAAGCTCAGCTTCAATCTGGGCTAGCATAGAGTCAATAAATGGGGTCATACAAACATCAGATCAATGGTTCGACGATCAATATCTGTTTTTTTCACCCTGACTTTTACTTGATCTCCTAAAGTGATTACTTTTTTATTGCGTCGACCAACAATGCAATAGTTCTCATCATCAAATTCGTAAAAGTCATCCTGAATGTCAGCCAGCCTGACCATGCCTTCACATTTGGTTTCTACTAATTCTACATAAACACCCCACTCTGTTACTCCAGAAACGATGCCCACAAAATCCTTGTCGATCACCCCTTGCATGAACTCAACTTGTTTGTATTTTATGGAGGCCCTTTCAGCGTCAGCTGCACGCTTTTCTCTATCAGAGGAATGTACACACATTTCCTCATAATCCTCTTTGGAAACACTCTTCCCTCCTCCTAAATAATGATCAAGCAAGCGATGCACCATCATGTCTGGATACCTTCGAATAGGTGATGTAAAGTGAGAATAGTGGTCAAAAGCGAGGCCAAAATGTCCTTTTCCTTCTGTGGTATATTTTGCCTTAGCCATGGTGCGAATAGCCAGTTGTTGCAATACATCTTGCTCAGGCTTGCCTTCAATATCTTCGATTAAGTTATTTAATGATTTAGCAATGGCTTGTTCTTCAATCTGTAAATCGTGTCCAAACTTTTTAGCAAAAACTGAAAAGGCCGTGAGGCGATCCGGATCGGGATAGTCATGAATGCGATAAACAAAGGTTTCCTTCTGTTTGCCTTTTTTACGATTATAAATAAAGTTGGCCACGGATCGATTGGCGAGTAGCATAAACTCCTCAATCATTTTATGAGCATCTTTACGCACTTTGGGAATAACCCGTAAAGGTTTGCCCTCAGGGTCTAATTCAAATTTTACTTCGGTAGTTTCAAAATTAATAGCCCCCCTCATAAACCTGTTTAATCGAAGCTTAAGGGCCATTTCATTTAA
>JAJCYK010000589.1 GCA_029262935.1 Cytophagales bacterium
AATGAGTAATCTTCCCCAATGATTCTTTATCCTTGAATGCTTGAGCCTTTATTTCCATTCCTTCTCTTACTACGAAAGGGCTTTGATATTTGAAAGTAGTAGTATCCGGATCCGTACCATCTAAGGTATAGTAATAATCTAAGTGGTTCACCTCAGAAGTTAAGGTCAACTCTATTCCCTCAGGAACACCCTTATGTTGAATATTAACGTCAAAGGCACTGGTAGCATAACGGACCTCCATGGCGTCCAGACGTTTAAGTTGTCCTTGAAGTCTCGGAAAAAATTCATCCCAATCTTGCCGTTCTTCTGGGGTCCAGGCATTTTCGGCAATTGCAAATAATCTGGGAAAGGTCATGTAGGTCAATTTTCCCCAGTCTGTTATGGATTCTGTCCAAAGGTTTGCCTGAGTACCTATCACCTTTGCTGCTTGCTCTGAGCTAAAATTTTCAGGTATCAGTTGGTAATTGTAGGCTTCACTCAATAACATTCTAGAATATCCTAAATTTGGTTCTTGGTCGTCTGGGCCTTGTTTTAAATCCAGATAACAATATTTTGCCGGCGTCATGATTACGTCATGGCCAGATTCGGCCGCAATAATACCACCTTCTTCACCTCGCCAGGACATTACTGTGGCGTTTGGGGCTAGTCCTCCTTCCAATATCTCATCCCACCCAATCATCTTTTTGCCGCCTGCATTTATAATTTCTTCTACTCTTTTAACAAAGTAGCTTTGCAACTCTTGCTCATCCTTCAATCCCTCCTCGCGTATTCTCTGTTGGGCATGTGGGTCAAGCTTCCATTGTTCTTTGTTGCATTCGTCACCCCCGATATGAATGTAGTCATAAGGAAAGAGGGCCATCACTTCCTCCAAAACGTCTTTTACAAATTCAAAAGTTAATTCCTTTCCCGGATTGTAAGTGTTATTTTTAAATACGCCTCCGGTGGCCACATAAGGGGCAGCATTCACGCATCCTATTTCAGGATATGCTGCAATCGTTGCTTGAGCATGCCCAGGCATGTCTATTTCGGGTATGATTTCGATATTTCTATCCTTAGCGTATAGAATGATTTCCTGGATATCCTTTTTCGTGTAAAATCCTCCATAGTCAGCTACGTCTCCCGGTTGTTGTACGGCTCTGCCCCACCAGTTTGAAATGTTTTCATCATAATTGATATGATCAACTCTCCAAGCCCCTATCTCAGTGAGTTTTGGATAATCTTCAATTTCGATTCTCCAGCCTTGATCATCGGTCAAATGCCAATGAAAGCGATTTAACTTTAGCCCTGCCATGATATCTAAAACCGCCTTCACTTCTTCTTTATTGAACCAATGCCTGGATACGTCAAGCATAAAACCGCGCCAAGGAAAAGCCGGGGCATCTTCAATATGAAGCGCTGGTACTGCCCATGCGGGTCGATTCAAAACACTTTTTGAAAAGAAATCTGCAGGAAACAATTGCAGCAATGTCTGTATTCCATAAAGCCATCCGGCTTTACCTGATGCTTGAATATTGATACCGTCAGGCGTTACATCCAATGCGTACGCCTCGTTAGGTAAATCGGAGTTTGTGGTGAATATCAATTCAGCGGTTTGCGGATCCTTAACTACCTGTGGTGTCCACGACCCAATAGCCGCGAAGTACTTTAGAAAATTATTGGCCAATTGTTCCTGAGCGCTGTCCTGAACAAGAATTCGTACTTCTTGGTCAAATACGAACAACCCCGAATCCACCATTAGGGACAGTGGTTGAGGGATCAAAGAAATGGGTGCCACTTCCAAATCAATGTTGTGGGTCTGGTGACAGGACCATAATGCACCACTCAATAGTGTGCCCAGAAGTATTAGCTTAAATCTTGACAATTATTCTTCGCTTTTAAGTCCTTGTAGATAAGCCACAACATCTCTTACCTCCGATTTGGAAAGAATGGCATCCATTGGAGGCATGCTGGATGGAACACTTCTTCTGGAGCTAATATCTGATTTGGCGATTGTTTGAAATCCGCTGTTACCTAACTTCAAACGTAAAGAATCAGCTGTTTCCTCCATGGCCACTCCAGTAATGTTGCTGTCATCATTGAGATTCAAAGTGACCACTTCATATCCAGCAGCATACTGAGCACTAGGCGCTACTACCGCAGTAAGCAACTGTATTGGAGAAAGTCTATCTGCCACTCCAGCTAAGCCAGGGCCTGCAGTACCACCTACTTCAAATACAGTATGACAACGAACGCATTGCGCAGCTTCATTTTCATAGAAAATCCTGCCACCACTACTAGCGTTGCCTCCCGCAAGCGTTTCCAAAAATGGGCTGAGCGGATCATCTTGGGATTTTCCCCGTTCATATGCTTCCACCTTAGAGGCTAAACCAGCATCACCTTGTGCCTTGGAAGCTTCCAGAACATCTAACCGAATTTCCGGATCCACCCGTCCATTGCGTAATCGATCCAAATACGTATTTAATACGGCTACAGCTGCCGGCACCTTTAAGGTGCCTAGGCTGGCTATTGCGGCCTGCTTTTCCTGGTAAGTTCCTTTGTTTAAAATTTTCTGAAACAAAGCCACCGCTTGATCTGGAAGAATATCTGATTGAGGTACAATGGTTAAGGCTGCAGATCTAACTTGCTGATCGGAATCAGTAAAGGCCAATTCTAAGGCTCGGTTTAAACTCGGAGCACCTAGTTTAAAAAGTGCTTCTAAGCTTGATTGACGCACTTTTGCGTTTTGATCGGACGTAATGGCGGTCAGTAATGCCGCTTCAGTACTAGTAATACCCAACTTCCCTGCAGCCTTGGCGGCGGCTATTTGCACCAGATCTTCATCTGTTTCCAGTAAAGTCGTCATAACTTCCGACAATTGTGCTTTTACTAAGGCGTCATCTCTCTCTACTACCCCACGGTATCTGCCATCAACCCGGTCGAAGACCGAAGGCTTTCCCCAACCACTCAGGGCGTCTAAGGCCTCTGCGCGCATAGCAGCAGGGGCAATGGTACTCATAACATAATCTTGTAAACGTTTGCTACTTTCAACTCCTCCAACTCTAAGGTTAGCGCTAATGGCCCTGCGCACCAATGGTTCTGAGCTATACATGGTATCTGCTAACACTGCTGCCAACGCGGGCAATGCAGCTTCAATGGAGAAGTCATCATTTATGGCTCGAGCCGCTTCTGTAACGATAAACTCATCTTGATCCTGTAAAAATTCTGATACTTGAGGGCTGTTCATGCGTCGCAATGCGACTACCGCCACAGTTTTTAGTGCCTTAGAAGGGCTGTCCTTCAATGCCACCATAGCAGATACATCCCCAATCCGGCCCAAGGCAATCATGGCGGCATGCCGTAACCATAAATCTTGATCATTGTTTCGGCGCACCAGTTCAATAATAGGTTCAACCGCAGGTTGGTATTCGATTCGCCCAAGAGCCTCGCAAGCATATAATTGTACTCTTAAGGAAGGATGGGCTAGCAATGGCACCAAAGCTTCACCTGCTTCTGGGTATTTGACGTCACCTAAGATCTTTGCTGCTTGGGCTGCAATTTCGTCATCTCCATCTTGTAATAAGGGCAGCAGAGTCGCAGCATTTGACAATTTTTGCGAACGTGCCATTTGCCCAATGCCCCAAATCCCATGCACACGCGCCAATTGATGATCTTGTGCTATCGCGTCGTTTAACGCTTTCAGGCCTTTCCCACCCCTAGTTACTAATTCGAATTGTGCTTTTTGTCGAATACGCATGTCTTGGTGCTTGAGGTATTCCTGAAGCTGATCAAGGTTGCTTTCGTTAAAATCGGTTTGAATGATTGCTTTGGTTTGTTGTCTTAGCTCCGTATTCGCACCGCCAGGAACATCCATCTTCCAAATCCTACCACCATCATTGGTATCCCAACCGTCGATCCAGTCGCCAATGTATAGGGCTCCCTCTGGACCAAAATCAAGTCCAGTAGGCAGAATCCCTTTTACTAACTGTTGCGTTTCATCTAGTACAAAGGAGGCTCCTTCAGGTTTTAAGGAGAAGGCATGCACTGGGCTTAGTGCAGGCGTACCTCTAAACTCCGCTACAAAAAAGTGATCGTAATAGCTCTCATTTAGGGCCGTACCTGGATTATAAACCAACCCTGTAGGACCGTTTACATAATTTTGAATAGGAGGAAGAATATAAGCTGCTTGCCCCTCCCAATGAGGAACGTGTAATTTTTCGTCCATCCATACTTTATAACTGTTGTTGTCTGGGTCTGTATATTTGCCAAATTGCCAATTGATACGCCATCCGGTTTCTGATCCATTGATCAAGTGTACTAAGCGCTCTCTTTCACCCTGGTGATCTCCGTCATTATCTACAGAAATAAGGTTGCCGTATTTATCGAAGGCAAACTCATGAGTATTTCTTACACCTGATGAATACACTTCAAAACCACTTCCATCATATTCCGCGCGTACAATGACCCCTCTATTAGGGTACTTCCAACGTTTTCCATCTTGGTCTACTACATTCATTCCAATATCTCCAATGCCCCACCAGATTCTGCCGTCTGGGCCAACTTTGGCTCCGGACATACCATGAGCTCCAAAGCCAATGTGTACGGCAAAACCATGGCTAATGGAAGTCACCTGGTCGGCTATTCCATCTTTATCACGATCCTGAGTCCTCCAAAGGTCAGGGCCTACAGAAATAAAGACCTCACCATTGTGAGCCTCCACCCCGTTGGCTAAATCGGTAATTTCTTCATTAAAGTCCTCTAGATACATCTGGGAGCGATCCGCATAGCCATCACCGGAAACATCTTCAACAAACCACACTTGTTCCTTTTCTACGGTGAGATCTTTCCAATCCAGAGTTCCATCTTCATTTAAGTCCTTAAGAAATCGTTCGCCCTCTTCATTCTGCTCGGCAAAGGTTTCTCTCAAAAATGCCCGTCGATCTTCCACGGATTGAAATGATATGGAAGCAGTCATCCAATTCCGGTGACTTCGGATATCGAACTCAGAATTTGCCAATCTAGTACCACTAGTGAAAAATATACGTCCCTGTTCGTCAACACTGATGGCAATAGGGTCTTCCACCAATGTGTCTCCTGCCCACAGCTGTACTTCCAAACCATCTGCTATTTCTAAGGACACTTCTTCGGTTATTTGTCGGGCAATTTCAGAGGCTTGCGCATCTTCTAATGACACGGACTTGCTAGGGTAAATTTGTTCAATCTTTTGATCACACCCGGAGAGTAAGGTGCCAATCAGTACCACAATTAACCAGTGCTTAGACCAGGAATACCAATTCAGTTTTGAGCAATACATTTCACGGTAGCGTTTAAATGGATTTTGTAGGAGCTACAAAATTTAGTCATCCATACAAATTAGTAAACTCTGTAGGTTTCATGAAATTTAATAGCCAATTGTATGTAGAATTTTAAAATTTGGGTGATTCACCCTGCTAAATTGGTAGGAAAGCCAAAGTACTCCCTAGTGGATGGTCTGAAATTATGGTATATTGTAAGTTAATCCGGTCCAAATAGATGAATACAGTATTGCGAAGCTTGGTTACGGCCACATTTTCGTTGTTGGCTTTGGTGGCGATTGGTCAGTTTGATTCCTCTGAACTGCCAATTATCATTATTGATACCGAAGGGAGGGTTATACCTGATGATCCCAAGATTTTAGTTGATATGGGTATTATTGACAATGGTCCAGGTCAAACCAACCATGTTGATGACCCTTTCAATAACTATGATGGCAAGATTGGAATTGAGATTAGAGGATCATCCTCGCAATCTTTTCCAAAAAAACAATACGGTGTGGAAACCAGAGATGCCGCTGGTCTTGACCTTAATGTGAGCCTATTGGGATTTCCGGAAGAGGAGGATTGGATCCTTTATGCGCCTTATTCCGATAAAGCTTTGATAAGAAATGTACTGACTTACCGATTGGGTAATGCCATGGGAGGTTATGCTTCCAGAACCCGGCTTTGTGAGTTGGTAATTAATGATGAATATCAGGGAGTATATGTGTTGATGGAACGGATCAAACGGGACAAGAATCGCGTCGACATTAGCAAGCTTAATGAAGACGAAATCTCCGGCGATGATCTTACCGGGGGGTACATCGTGAAGATCGATAAATTCACAGGCAGTGGTGGTGATGGTTGGGTCTCTCCGTACCCGGCAGTTGGCCGTAGTACACCAACCATCAATTTTCAATACGAATACCCCAAGTCTGAAGACATAGTACAAGAACAAAAGGAATATATAGAAAATTACGTAACAGCTTTTGAAGATGCACTTAAGAGTTCCGATTTTTTAGATGCCGCCACAGGCTATAAGAACTGGGCGAACATGGATTCTTTTATAGACTATCTGATCATTAACGAACTCACCAAGAATGTTGATGGAT
>JAJCYK010000590.1 GCA_029262935.1 Cytophagales bacterium
AGTACTACTATTTACCATTTTCACTTGGTCCAATAGGCATGTTGGAGTTAGTTCTACGGCGTTCCTACTGACCAACGGTCCTTTGGCATTAATAGGAATTTCCGCATTCCTATTAAAACAATTTGAACATTTGGCTCCTGAACTCTCTTCATTCGGAAAAAAGGTTGCATGGATCTTTTTGAAAACACCAGTCTTGATAACCATGAGTGTTTTGGTACTTGTCATTGGCGTATTTGGAACTTCAATCAAAATGGAGCACGATCAAAAATTCGCACCACAAATGCACTTGACGGACCTACTTAATAATCCCTTTCCTGCCTTAACAATCAATACCAACGAGGCCACTGTAAGTAGGTTACTAGCATTTTCGATGCCCTTTTCCGAAAAGAAAAAATTACACATAGAAAATTACCACCCCGTTGAAATAAATTTAACCCCCATCTTGGGAAAAAGATTAAACGTAAATGAACTGCGCATAAAATCCGGGTTATTACTTAGGTTGAACCTCAACGAAATAAGCCTGGCATCTCGAGTCAAAATAGTCATTGATAGACCTCAAGAGGCTCAAATAAGTATCGAAGGGCTAGAAAAGGCAGCCGCTTTATTGGGCCCTATAGTAGCCATTGATGATATCGTACGAGAAGGATGGAAAGACTATTTAATACAGAAGAACATTTCTTCTACTCAGATAATTGATAAAGCTCTGCAAAAATGGGGCAACCCGGACCACCTGGATAAGAACCTAATATTTAGCCCCGGTGAGCAGTTGAAGCTCTCTATGTTTATCAACGGTTCCCTGTTCTTGCAAAAAAATATAACTATAAATAATCAACCACTAAATGATGTTTTACTTGAAAATTAAGTGGAAGGCAGCAGCCTTTTTAATCCTTTTTTCGGGATTAGCTTTTCCTTCCTTAACACAAAGGAAGACTATTGAAATAGATTTTTCCATTGAAGAAAAAAGTTACCTGCTTTTTTATGGTGATTCTATATCGGGCCTGGAAACAAAAGCGGCCCAAAAGTTAGCCACACGACTGCAGACACATATCCCTTTTATTCATTTTTCGACTGATGATAATGAGGGGCTTACCTTACACGTGGTCTTGGATAGACAAAAAACGGGTTTAACCAATCCTTTTATCCACCGGATCGATATGAACATGGAATTAGTATCACCAGAGGGAATTGTTGCCGGCTCCATCACCCAGGAGTTTAGAAGCGAAGAAAGGTTCGATGAGCCCTTACCCAATACAAATGAAGCCTTCGTACAAGGATTGGATGTAGCGGTAGACTTCTGGTTTAACTTAGAAAAGGAAGCTATCATTGATGAGCTATTCAGTAAAATTAGTTTAGGTGAAAAGGCGCACCCAGATCCCATCAATAAAGCTTGGGCCCTACCCTTTAGCGAAAATGGATTAAGTATTGGACAAAATAGTGAACTAAGAGTGAGTTCCAAAATTCACAACGATCAGTTCAGGTTGAACTTCGATTATGATGTGGAAGTAAAAGGAGGTATACCACAAGCTTCAAGCCTCTATCCGTCGGAATATCGAGGCAACATGCTGGCTCGATTGAAAGATGACAAGGACGTCGACAGAATGGGAGAAGTTCAAATCGAAGGCATCTATTTAATGAAATTCATTCGGGCCATAATTCCGCTACCAGAAGCACCCGATGACTCAGATATTTAACTTAAAACAATCTGCTATGTACCTGTTTAAAGCATTTCTCTTACTGTCTGTTTATTTCGGTTATATAAATTGCGGAGCCCAAAGCCTAAGGGAAACCACCTTGGCAAGCACCAAAAGAGCTCAAGAAATGGTTGCCGTCAATAACTGGGAAGAAGCTAGTGAACATCTTAAATCAGCGATTTCAAAGTTAGGAACAGACCCGGCCAATGCAGCCTATAGATCCTATTTACATTTTTATCAAGGATACCTTTATGAACAACAGTCTGAGGAAAAGTTGGGACAAGCATTGCGCTCCTACCAACTTGCATTAAAAGAAAACCCAAAAAACACTAAAGCTCTAAACAATGCCATTCTCATTTATAAAAAGCAGGGAAACCACGAGGCCGCTCTTAGTAATATTAACCTAATCAAAAGGATGGATACCCTAAAAGCTTCCCAGTGGGATCTTTTGACAGGTGATATATACATTGATTCAGGCAGGTTGGAAGAGGCATGGAGTGGATATAAAAAAGCCCAAGCAGCTAACCCGGATAATCGCTCAATTGCTTTAAAGATGATTACTATTTATGACCAGCTGCCTCAAAAAAATCACGGCAAATTAATTGATCAATGTAAAACTTTTTTGGCTCAGGGTAATGTTGAGATGGCGCGTTTGGGGTTTGAAGAGATATTAAAGCTTCATTGCAACATCGAATCAAGGTACTTTGAAGCGGCCCTTCTGGGATGGGCTGGGGTCATCTCCGCTAATGGCTGGGTTCAACCCAGGCTTATTAAAGATATCGGTCAAATGAATTGCGAAGCAGAACCCCTGGTGATTTTAAAAAAGAACATCACTGAAACCTGGCAAAGAAATACCAACACCAGTTGGTGGGGTGAAAATGATAAACGCAGGTTTTACTATCTGGCCCTTCAAAAAAGTTGGGCCAATTATTTACTTTCGAAAGGCAAAAAACGGGAGGCTATGATGCTTTTCATAGCTACTAGAAATAGTCTTCGGAGGATTAAAGATCTGAGTAAGGAAATATACGGGCGAGAAGATGTTCTTGAAACTGAATCGCTGGTGCAGTTAGCCAGACTCTATGCAGACAGAGATCTAAATCCAGAGGGGGCTGCATTCGACAGGTTAGAAGCGGAATTATTTAACCAAAAAGGCCGAGCTTATCGTACCCGTGATCTTCCAGGGATTCAGAAATTTCACACGGTCTTGGCCCTAATATATGTTGAAAGGAAGCAATGGAACGGCGGAGAATATGCGCGCAATGCTATTTTTCAACTGGAGCATGCCATTTCTACCGCCGAGCGGCGGGTTAAAGGCGATCCTAGTCTTTATAAACCACTCCCCCATTTATATAGGTACCTAGCTCAGGGATATCTTACAATTGACAAGCTAAACGAAGCTACTGATGCCAGTCTCAATGCCGCTATTAGCTATTTGGAAACCGATAACCTAGAACTGAGCAAAAAAATGATTTGGCAAGCGGATTCCCTAAAACCCCGGGATACCACCTCCCAAGACTTAGTAAACAAACAAATCGATGTGAAAGCCTTGTATCAGGCTCGAGTGGAAGTTGCGAATTTAGATGCGAGTTCATTTGTTACCTCAGATCAGAAATATTACCGTCATTCCTTGGTTTACAAATGGTTGGATCTACCTAAACAGATGAAAAGTATTGATCCCAAAATTCTGGATCGCCAAAAATTTAAAATAATTAGTGACTTGAGCATTCAAGCGAAGAAAGTAGGCGCTACTCAAGTGTCAGGTAATTTAAAAAAGGAGGCCATAAAAAATGCCGATCACGTACGTGTTTTGTCTTCCCAACAGGATGTCATCCGATTAAAGCAAATTGATGTTGCAGGTAATCTCACGAACTACGCTAATGAACCAGGCAATAATCGTCAAATCAAGAAAAACTTAAAAAACAAAAATCAGTACTTACTTCCTGGCCAAAGTGACCAAATGAAAAGAGTCATCATACGGAATCAAGAAATTGAACAATAAACCAATAAGATAACACTAAGAAAGAAACCAATCTAAAAAACAAGCTATGGACTATTTTGATCTACACTGTCACCCCTCCTTTAAACCATTTTTGTCTGCTGAAAAACCTCAAGACAAGAAGAACTGCTGGGAATCCTTACCCAATGTTATACCCATAGTGGAATCCCAAAGTAGCTTAAACCAGATCAAGCAAGGAAAAGTTA
>JAJCYK010000591.1 GCA_029262935.1 Cytophagales bacterium
GGTTTAGATGAAGCATTGGGCTACAAACGCACTCGATTACCCATTGCAGCCTTTATGTTTGGATTCTTGGGTACTACTCTGGCATTACTCATGCAAACGTATATGCTGAAGATTGACTGGCCCATGATCATAGGAGGTAAGAACTACGCCTCGGTGACATTTGTACCAGTGACCTTTGAGATGACAGTATTACTTGCGGCATTTGGGATGGTAGGTACATTCCTAGTGGTTAGCAACATGAAACCATGGGCCAAGCCCCGCATCTTTGACAAAAGAAGCACAGACGATAAGCATGTTATGGCTATTGATTTAGACCTTAACAATACGAATAGCGAAGAAATTGCCCGCATTCTTAATGAAAGCGGGGCCTCCGAAGTGAATAGCAAGCAATTTGAAGATTAATTGATGAGCATGTATCACAAAATAAATAGTGTTTTAATGGTAGCATCCGTGGCCCTACTGGCTGCTTGCGGCGCCAAAGGAAATAAAACCGGTTACGAGTACGCTCCCCAGATGTATCACTCGGTACCTTATGAAGGTTTAACTCAAATAACTGACGAAGACGAGGGACAGTTAATCAGCAACCGTGAGGATGGCAAAGGAGAGTTCTATAACTCCAACCCCAATAATCCACACAAAATGAACATGCGCCAACCTCCTGCAAATACCGTAAGCAGGAATGCTGCCGGTATTCTGCCTACCCAAATTCATAAAGACAGTTTCGCATTAGCGGCACGTGTTTTAATAAGCCCGTTGGGTGATGATGACGCCTTAGTAGCGGATGGCAAATTGTTATATGGCAGATTTTGCGAACATTGCCATGGTGACACAGGTCAAGGAGACGGGTTAGTAGGAGAAGTTTATTTGGGGGTTCCTCCGTATAACTCGGCCGCAATAAAAGAGCAGCCCGAAGGGCACCTTTATCACGTGATTACCCATGGTAAGGGGCGTATGTTATCCCACGCCTCCCAATTGAACCCCATGGAACGTTGGAAGATAGTTCGATATGTACAAACCTTACAAAAGCAGTAGGGAGCTTCAAAGTATATCAAAATGACAGACGAAAGATTTGAATTTACCGCCGCCGCCAAAAGAAAACTGATCATTGTTGCAGTGATCGGGTTGATTTTGTTGATCATCGGAATCTTTTCCGTAATGAACAGCGGTGGCCACGAAGTCGCGGCTCATGGTGCGGATGCCGCAGGACATGGTGGAGAAGCCGCGGGGCATGCAGCTGAAGCTGCAGGACACGGCGCTGTTAGTGAGGGTCATGGGGACGAAGCCGCAGGAGGACATGGATTCAGCTGGGTGACCAGACTTTATGCGAATTTGTGGATTAATAACGTTTATTTTGCTGGCATTTCATTGATCGGTGTATTCTTTATAGCCATACAATATGTGGCTCAAGCCGGTTGGTCCGCACCTTTTAAGAGAGTACCATTGGCTTTTGGTAGCTGGTTACCAATCGGTGGAATTTTAATGTTAATCATTTGGCTTTTAGGTAGTCATGATCTATTTCACTGGACACATGAAGGATTGTACGTGGAAGGCGGCCCCGAATACGACGAAATCATTGACGGCAAACGAGGGTATTTAAATACGCCTTTCTATTTGATTCGAATGGTGGCTTATTTCGCTTTATGGTATTTCTTTTTCCGTTGGATGCGCAAGGAGATATTGGCGGAAGATTTAACGGGGAGTACGGATCACTGGAGAAAGCTGATCAGTATTAGTGCTGGATTTTTGGTGGTATTCGCAGTAACTAGCTCTACTTCTGCTTGGGATTGGATCTTGTCCATAGATACACATTGGTTTAGTACTATGATTGGCTGGTATGTATTTGCTAGTTGGTGGGTATCAGGACTAGCCTTCATTACTTTGATTGTGGTAGTACTGAAAGAGAATGGATATCTCGCTATTGTAAATTCTAATCATTTACATGATCTTGGCAAGTTTGTTTTTGGCTTTAGCATATTCTGGTCTTATATCTGGATTTCTCAATATTTATTGATTTATTATGCCAACATTCCTGAAGAATCGGTGTATTTCTTTGAACGATTAAACAGCGATCATTACGCGCCAATCTTCTACATAATATTAATAATGAATTTCTTTTTTCCTTTCTTGGCATTCATGACCAGAGATGCCAAAAGGCATATGATCATATTGAAGATAGTATGTACTGTGGTGATCCTAGGCCATTGGTTGGATTTCTACCTTATGGTGACTCCAGGTACTTTAAAGGAAAATGGAGGATTTGGATTCTTAGAAATTGGAATGGCGCTCATTTACGGCGCTGCGTTCTTATTTGTGGTGTTAACTAGTTTATCTAAAGTACCTTTAGTAGCTAAAAATCACCCCATGTTAGGCGAAAGTATGCACCATCATATTTAGTTTGATGATGCATAAACAAACGCTGTAATCAGCGGTTTATAATTAAGAAAATAAGTGCTTAAATATTAACACATAACTATATGTTTCAAGTTGCAATTGGTATAGGTGTCATCCTAGTGTTGGTGATCTTACTAATGCTCTTCCGGGTGCAATCACTGCTCAATGTAGCCAAGGGTTCCGACAAAAAGATCGAGTCTACTAGTAATAAAGTTAATGCGCTGCTTTTTTTACTATTTATGGTGGCGGGATTAGTAGCATTCTTTTGGTACAGCATTGCTGAGTTGGATAATTACAAATTGCCCAACGCATCTGAACACGGGTTACTTACGGATCAGATGTTTTGGATTACCACCGTCATTACCGGGATTGTATTTGTCTTAGGGAATATGGCTTTATTTTGGTTCTCTTATAAGTACCGATACAAGGAATCCAACAAGGCGGTATTCTATCCGGACAATCATAAATTGGAAATCGCCTGGACCGTAATACCTG
>JAJCYK010000592.1 GCA_029262935.1 Cytophagales bacterium
TCTCACTAGTTGGTATTTTTCAAATTAATGAAAGACAATCCTTCACTTTTAATTTTAACTATGCTACGGGAAGACCTACTACGGCACCGATAGGAACATACACAAATGATAATGGCTTGGTTATACCCGTTTATTCAGATCGAAATCAATTGCGTGTGCCCGATTTTCACAGGATGGATATTTCCTACACCATAGGTCAAGGGTACAATCGAAATAAAAAGTTAAAGTCCAGTTGGAGCTTTTCAATCTATAATCTTTATGGCAGAAAAAATGCATATTCTGTATTTTTTGTACAAAAGCCTTTTGACTTTCCCACTGCCAATCGTTTTGCGGTGTTAGGTAGTATTTTCCCCTCCATCTCTTTTAATTTGGAAATTCAATGAACCTAATACCATCCATATTGAAAAGCCAATGGGGGCTCCTAATCATAGGATTCTCTTTATTATGGGTTTCTTGTATTGATGAAATTCAATTGGATAATACAGGTTCAGGAGCCGGGCAACTGGTGATTCAAGGTCAATTGTTGACTGGAGATACCACTTTTATCAAGGTAAACATCTCGCGCACCGCTGATTTTGCAAACAGGAGCTTCCCTGATCCGGTAACGGGAGCAACAGTGGATCTTGAAAACCAAATAGGTGAATCTGTTCCTTTATTTGAAGTGGCCAGTGGAGAATATCAGTTGAACAGCGACCAGTTGTCCCTGCCTGTGATGACGGGAAACAGTTATAAAATAACCGTTAGGTTGTCTGAAGGCAGCACCTATGAATCAAGTTTTGAACCCATGCTAGCCGTACCGCAAGCAGACTCCATATCCATAAATTTGATTCAACGGGAGGAGCTGGACAATTTAAATCAACGGGTACTCAAAAATTTCGTACAATTCTTTCTGCACACTCCCTTGATAGGCGCGGGAGAAACAGACCCGGCCTTTCTTAAATGGGATTTTGAAGGTATCTATAGACTGGACGAAACTCCACCTCCATCTAATGTGCCTGGACCGGGTCCGGCCACTTGTTTTATTACCAGGGGAGTCAATTTGGAGCAAGTGTTGGTATACAACGGTAACGAGGCTAATGGCCCCAGACTTGCAGGATTTTTAATGGTAGAGGAGGAAGCGGACGTACGGTTTTCTCAAGGTTTTTTGTTGAATGTACAGCAACAGTCCTTGAGTTCCGGATCTTTTGACTATTGGGACAAAGTAAGCCAAACTGTAGGCTTAAACGGGGGATTATTTGAGGCGACACCCGGCAAAATCAAAGGCAATCTGGTGAGCCAAACGAACCCCGATGAGGAGGTATTAGGATATTTTTACGTTTCTGAGCAACGTTTGGTACAGCGATTTGTGCACCAAGATGATGCAGGTAAACCTCCCATTTTTTGTGGCGCAACGGGATTTAACGCAGGCACAGCAACCTGTTTAAATTGCTTGTCCATACCCTTTAGTACCAGAGTAATACCTGAAGGATGGGAGCTTTAAATAAATTAGTACAGCATATGCAAGCAGGAATCTACAGATACTTAGTTCTGTTTCTTTTCAGTAGTACTTTTACGCTGACAGCCTCTTCACAGGCCCAGACTTGGCTGCATATGGACCAGCCTTTTTATGTTGGCGGTGAATTCATGCACTATACGTTATACCTACCCACAGGGGTGGATAAATCAATAATGGTAGCTGTTTCACTTTATGACGAACAGGGCGCACTTCAACACCAATCTTATATAAAACGAACTGCTGCAAAAAGCATTCAAGGCCACTACAGAATCCCTTTTGAAGCCCCCAGTGGGCTTTATCGATTGCGAGCTACGGTAAATAAACCCTTTGAAAAGGATGAAATCTTATTAGTCGAGGCGATGATTTCGGTTTATTCCGATGAGTTGTTGGATAATCCTGCGATCAATTGGTCACAAAACACCACGGCAGGCAACTTTGAGTTGGCTAGTGATTTGAACGTGACCATGACCATAAAATCTAGACAAAGTGATTTTCATCCCCGGGATACTATCGATCTCATAGTGGCTGTTAAAGATAGCCAGGGCAATGCTATAAAAGGAACAGCCTCAATTTCTGTAAGAGACCAGCAGCTGTTAATTGATGACGCCGACTACGGTAAAACACTTTTCAAGGGGACTGTTGATCTTAACACTTTGAGATCGGCGACTAATGTTATTCAAAAGCACGGAAGCCTGAGAGATAAATTAGACCAACAATTACTTACATTTACCATGGTTGAGGGCCAAAAAATGTACTATGCAACCTCCGATGCACAAGGAGAATTCTATCTGGAGCTCCCAGATTTCTATAGTAACCAGGCTTTGCAATACATAGCGCATTACAATGATGATCAACGAATTAGTTGGAAAAAGGCAAGACTTAATCCTTTGCCTAAAGGAAGCCTCAAACACACTCAGGATGTAAAAAACTATCTAGTTGAAAGCCGTCAACGCAAACTGATATACCAGTTGTTCAATCAAATCGAAGGTGCTTCGCAGGTTGAAGAAAGGCCTCAAACATTTATGACCCCGGCTGACCAAACCATAGACGCCAGCAGCTACCCTTTTGAAAACCTAGGAGATTTTTGCCGCGAGGTTGTCACCCAATTAAAATATGTGAAAGGAAAAAAAAGGCACTGGTACTTTCGAATCTTCAATCCCGAAACTCGTGACATGATGATCGGTACTCCCTTGTTTATAGTAGACGGTCAAATGACCAAGGACTTTGATTTTCTTTCTCAAATCGATTTTCAAAAACTTCTGGAGATCAAATTATTCTATTTTAATGAGACCATTTCAGACCAGTTTGGGTTTGTCGGTTTTAGCGGGGTAGTGGTGTTAAATTCCAAGGAGGGCAAATTAAAAGTACCAAACGCTTTCCAAGTTCAGGAGTTCCAAGTCTTCGGGCTGCAACTTCCTTTGAGTGCCAATATAAGCACGGCTGTAGATTTACACCATCCAAGCTTGCTTCCGCAGTTGTATTGGAAATCAAATTTAACCATAGACAAAGAGGAGGCAGTTGTATCATATGCCCAATCTGATGATAAAAGCGATTTCCTAGTTGAGGTATTTTTTCAGGGTGATGACGGACGAATCGGGCACCAAAAACTGGTCTATTCCGTCCGATAACTTGCAAAACTTGCGGGGAATAGGTTATTCTCTTAACTTGAAGAGAGCCAAAACCTTAACCGTTGTGAAACATCAATTAACTCTAACCCTTCTTTCCTTATTACTTGTGGCTGTAGATGCTTCGGCGCAAGTTTCATTAAATGATCTTCATAATAACCTGCACTGGCGAAACATTGGGCCCGCAAATCAAGGCGGCCGAATTGTGGATATAGAAGCTATTAATGGTGACTTTAAACATGTAGTTATGGCTACCGGGTCCGGGGGAGTCTGGAAGTCCGACAATGCCGGCAATTCCTGGACCCCAATTTTTGATCGCTATGAGACAGCTTCCATTGGGGACATTGCAGTAGATCAAAAAAATCCAAGTACCATATGGGTAGGCACCGGGGAAGCAAATAACCGAAATAGTGTTTCTTGGGGAAATGGCATTTATAAGTCCACAGATGGAGGAGCTAACTTTAGTTCCATGGGTCTGGAAAAGACCCAGCAAATAGCTCGAGTACTAATTAATCCCGATAATTCGGAAGAAGTATGTGCTTGTGCAATAGGACACCTTTGGGGTTATTCTGGTGATCGTGGGTTGTTCCGCACCCAAAATGGAGGAAAGTCCTGGAAGAAGCTTAATAAAGGATTACCCAATGATGGTAAAACCGGATGTATTGACCTAGTACAAGACCCTAATAATCCTAAAGTGATGTATGCGGCCTTTTATCATAGATTAAGGCAGCCTTGGCATTTTGATAGTGGCGGTGGTCAGGGAGGTATTTACAAATCAATCGATGGGGGCGAGTCCTGGAGACAGTTGACAGTAGGATTACCTGCAAAGACTGGAAGAATTGGTTTGGCACTTTATAACCAAAACCCCAACATTCTCATGGCAATGGTTGAAGCGGAGAAAACGGATACTTTAGCGATTCCAGGGAGTGGTATCTACAGATCGGAAGATGGTGGGGAGCATTGGGAATACATAAATACGTACAACAACCGACCTTTCTATTATAGTCAGATTCGCATAAATCCTTCCGATGATCAAAGGGTTTACCTTT
>JAJCYK010000593.1 GCA_029262935.1 Cytophagales bacterium
AGTGGGTCAGGCAAAAGCACCTTACTTGGGCTGCTACAAAAGCACTACGATTGCCAACAAGGAGGATTAGTAGTTGACAACATTGGGTTTAGTAAAATTGCTGTTCAGAATTGGAGGAGAATGGTAAGTGTAGTGCCACAAACGGTAAATCTTTTTAAAACTACACTTGCGGAAAACATCTCCTTGCAATTATCTGGAGCTAAAAACGACGACGTCATATCGTTTTGTAAAAAATATTCATTTGATAAGCATTTGGGAAGGTTATCTAATCACTACAATACTTTAATAGGACCTAACCATTTAAAATTATCCGGGGGTGAAAAACAACTAGTAGCTTGGGCTCGAGCATTATATCGTAAACCTCAAGTCTTACTACTAGACGAAGCTACTACCTCTTTAGACACATCAAAAAAACGGTTTGTTATTGAATTGTTACAACAATTGAAACCCAACATGTTAATTATTATGGTTAGCCACGACCAGGAAATAATTAAAGAGGCCGATCAAATAATTGACCTCCAATAAATTGGGGGGGGGAAATGCCCCCAATAATTAGGGGCATTCCAATCTATAAACCTTTAATTTTATACTCCAACCGCACATTAAATCCATTGTTCTTAGCCTCTATGTCGCTTTGTACATTGCTAAAGCCCTGGTAATAATTAACTCCCACACCAAAGCGATCTGTGAAGTTGTAACGTACACCTCCCCGGACGCCCAAATCAAAATCTTCGTAGAACTCTTTGACATCTTGCTTTTCACTTTCCCCCATACTTTCGGTATCCGATATGGCATTGACCAAAAATCCAAATTGAGGTGCCAGTGCAAACTCCAACTTCTCAGGAATGATATCTGTATTGAATTCAGGAGCTACATAAATGTAGGACAACTTTAATTTCTCACTAAATGTGTAACTCATGCTGCCATTATTAAAGGTGTCTTCATAATCTGCCCCCCTTTTTTCCAAAGATAGTGTAGGTTGAAAACGTAACGGGAATCCGGCTTTATCAGTCAGATCAAAATCGACAGCAGTAAACAAATCCAAACGGCTTCCCGTACTCCAACTACTTCCATCATCTCCGCTGAAATTTGTAAATCCGCAACCTCCTCCTGCAAATATGTTTTTTGGAGGGCCACAGGATGTAAAACCTAAACCAATTACCAGTAAGCTGACCAAGGTTATTGTAATTCGATGGGTATTCATATGTTTATGTGTTTTAGTTGCAAGAGACAAAAACATAGGGTTGATTATCAGTAAGTTAAAAAATATTATTTAATTAATCAAATATATAATTGCATTTTACATAGAAGTGAATAAGCAATTATGCAGACGAAATGGTCTTCTTGCATGGTAAGTTTGCATTTAACTTTTCTTTTGGCGAGTCCAAAATACTTCCTAAGTTGTGTCTATAACGAGTATTAATTTCTGCAAATATGGTAGTTGCTTACGACGAGTATTACAAGACAGCAAATCTATTTGGCCACGCGTTCCCGGAATTAATCGACTATTTCAAAAAGATTAACAAAACAGGTAAGTTGTTGGATTTAGGTTGTGGACAGGGTCGAGATGCTATCCCTCTAGCCCGATTGGGTTTTCAAGTGACGGGTATTGATCATTCAAAATTAGGGGTCGATCAAATGAACGCCGTGGCACAAACGGAACAACTTATTTTAAAAGGGTATGTGTCGGACATGTTCACTTATGAGGGATTTGAGGAGTTTGATTATATTCTTCTTGACAGCATGTTCCATTTTGCAAAAAAAGATCAAAAAAAAGAAGTGGCCTTTATAAATCGTCTCTTGATCCAAATGAAACCTGCAGCGCTTGCGATCTTCTGTATTCAACATACCGGTGTTAAAATCAATGTACTCAAAAACATTATTGGAGATTACCCCACTTTGGAGATAATTGAGGAAATCAGGTTAACCTATGAGTTTTCCGAATCAAATCATAAGTCAAAAACCAACTACAAAATCATCGTTATTAGAAAAAATTAGTTTATCTCAATATTTACAACTTTTAGGGTCACTTTTAACATAGTATCGCTGGTAGTTTTTGGCTTTTACATCCATGCAACCACAAAGGTCAAGTAGTTCAATATTCTTGAAATCGATTGGGTGGCTTTCTGCCTGTAAGGCAATATAACCTTCTGTTAAAATTGTTCCTTCCTGCGATATCCACAGTTCTTTATCACGTTTTATTCCGAAATTGTCCCAATCCTCGCCTTGCTGTTCTTTACTTATGAACCCACCTCCAATTTGTGGGCGATCAAATTGCAAAACGGTATCGCCCTCTATGATAAAGGTCATATACTCTCCTCCCATAACTACTGCTTCAACATGTACCCATTGATCGCCGTGATAGGTAAGAGAGTTTGATGAAATACAGTGATCATAATTTACGGCACCTCCCATTTGTACTGCGGTGCCTGGCGTGCAGACATTTGCGGTAGTACGATCACCTTGGTCTAAACCGCCTAACAATTGCAACTCAACTGAAACTGGGAAACCTTGACCCAATTCATTGCTCTTAGCAGACTGAGAATGCAGCATTATCCCACTATTACGTACATTCCAACTGGCTCCTCCTGCTAATTGATCCCCTAAAAATCTGTAATCAAAACGCAACCTATAGTAAGAATATGGCACTTTGTAGTACATATGTCCAAAGGCATCGTCAAAGCTTTCAT
>JAJCYK010000594.1 GCA_029262935.1 Cytophagales bacterium
CCACCGATTCATTTCTACGCACGTCCCTAAATCCTGGTAACCTGAAGGATGGTAACTGAATTAAATCCGTATAGCTTTTAATGTTTAGCCCAGGAATTAATTGATGTGTCAATGGTACTTGTAAGGGCGTTATTGGGGTTCTAGGGCCGTAATGAATTTTGCTTACAAATAAGTAATCCCCCACCAACAGTGATCCTTCCATAGACGGTGTAGGTATAGTAAAAGCACTCAATAGCCCCCACTTTAGCAGTGTGGCCACTATGATGGCAAATTTCAGGGCATCCACCCATTCCATTGCTTTTGAGCGTGGTTTCTTCTCTTCTTTCTTTTTGTTCCAAAAGGCCATTTTCTTTCTTTATTTATTCACTCAAAGTTCTAAAAAATCATCCATTGATAAAACACCTTTTTTCCCAGGCATCCATTCGGCCACTAAAACAGCACCTAATGCGAATCCAGTACGGTTTAGCGCCTCATGACTTAAAGTAATGGCATCGTGATCCGAACGATACCATACGGTATGGGTCCCTGGCACTTTACCCTCACGCACGGAATGAATAGGAATTTCATGGCTATCCCTAGAATTTTCCAGGGCCCAACCGTGTAGATTATCTGTATTGTTCAAAATCCCCTCAGCCAGTGTAATAGCGGTACCGCTAGGTGCATCTTTCTTTTCAGAATGATGTATTTCTTCCATGGATACGGAAAAACCTTCAATTTTGTTCATTATCCGGGCTAAGAACTCATTTACTTTGAAGGTAATGTTTACCCCCAAGCTAAAATTTGAGGCGTAAAAATAAGCACCCCGTTGTTGTTGACAGTAGTTGTCGAGAGCTTCTTTTTTCTCTAGCCAGCCCGTGGTGCCCGAAACTACTGGTATCCCATGCTCAATGCAGGTTCTAATATTATCATATGCAAGTTCCGGTGCTGTAAATTCAATGGCAACATCCACTGTTGCAGTAGACCACTGGTTCAAGCTGTCGCGGTTGTCAAAATCAATAATGGCGGTAATTTGATGCCCTCGGGCCTGAGCAAGACGTTCAATTTCTTTACCCATTTTACCGTAACCAATTAACCCTATTTTCATCACTTTAAAATCTAATGGATACGGCCAGTCCGGTACTTATTTGTCCAAAATCCTCGCGCATAGAGGGCTGCAGGTGGAGGGCTGTCTTCTTATTTTTCCCTAAAGGAAAATCGCGCAAATGAGCATCAACATAGGAATCCACAATCACGATGAGATAGGCCAATATGGAACCAATAATTAAAAAGTCCCGGTCTCTTCTGAAACTATCGGTCTCTCGTGACAAGACACTTTCGGAAATGTTGTGCAGTGGATTGTCAGGGTCTTTGTTATCGGTGCGTACAGCAAATAACGCATTTCGCACTTCATTGTACCTGTCGTTGTTCCAGTCGATGCCATATCCCAAAGCAAAGGCTCCACCGTAAACGATGGGTAGTTTCCAATATTTCTTATTATAAATTTGACCCAAACCCGGAAGCGCCGCGGACAGTAGCGCAGCCGTAGAAGGCTCTTTTGATTTAGAGCCTTCCCCTTGCACTAATAATTCATTGGGACTGGGAGCCAGGGAGTCCGCGGTTTGTGCCCCGCTTGTTACCCAACTTCCCATAAGGAATAAGAATACACAAAGTCGAAGTAACATGTTATAAATCCAATATTTCTAGAATACGATTTAAGTCGTCTGTAGATACGAATGGAATGCGAATTTCACCTTTATTTTTGCTGTCGGCGCTTAAATGCACCTTTGACCCAAAATGTGAGCTAAGTCTTTCTCGCAGTTTCTTTAAAACGATATCGTTGCTACTGTCTTTAGCATCTATAGAACGTTTTTCAGGGCTTCCTGTTACATAAGACCGTACCAAAGCTTCTGTTTTACGAACACTCAGATCCTCTTTGATCACCTTATTGAAAATGTCTAGTTGTACGTCAATGTTGTCAATATTGACCAACGCTCTGGCGTGACCCATAGATATCTTTTTGTCTCTTAAACCGATTTGAATAACCGGAGGAAGTTTTAATAACCGGAGATAGTTATTGACCGTGGCCCGGTTCTTACCTACCCGGTCACCAAGTTCTTCTTGTTTGAGATTACATTCTGAGAGCAACCTTTGGTAACTCATGGCGATTTCCAAGGCATTGAGATTTTCTCTTTGAATGTTCTCAATTAGTGCCATTTCCAACATTTCCTGGTCGTTGGCGGTGCGTATATATGCTGGAATACTAGTTAAACCTGCAATCTTACAGGCTTGAAACCGTCTTTCACCGGCAATCAGTTGGTATTGATGATCAGCCAATCTTCGTACAGTAACCGGCTGAATAATGCCCTGTACTTTAATGGATTCTGCCAATTCCTTCAAGGCTTCCATGTCAAAATCAATACGAGGCTGAAAGGGATTCACTTGAATTTCTTCCAAGGGAATTTCCGCCATGTTTTTAGGAGCAGCAGCCACAGTTAAACTTTGTGCGGACTCAAAGGCAATAGAATCATCTAGAAGTGCCCCCAAGCCTCTTCCCAATGCATTGCGTTTTTTTGGCTTTTTATCAGACATGTCAGGGGGTTAGACCAACTTATTTTTCTGCAAAATTTCCCGAGCCAAATTTAGATAGCTTATGGCTCCCTTACTCTTAGCATCGTGAGATATGGCTGGCAATCCAAAGCCAGGGGCTTCGCTCAATTTTATATTTCTAGGTATTATAGTTTTGAATACGATTTGTTTGAAATGCGTATTTACTTCATCTACTACCTGATTAGATAAACGCAGGCGTACGTCATACATTGTTAATAAGATACCTTCAATTTCAAGATCTTTGTTAAGCCTGGTCTGTATTATTTTTACTGTGTGCAGTAATTTTCCAAGTCCTTCCAGAGCAAAGTATTCACATTGCACGGGTATTATTATAGAGTTGGCCGCTGTGAGCGCATTAATTGTAATTAGCCCTAATGATGGCGAGCAATCGATGATTACGAAGTCATATTCATCAGAAATAACGGCCAGGGCCTCTTTCATCTTGTCCTCTCGATTGTCGAGATTCACCATTTCGACTTCAGCACCCACCAGGTCAATTCGTGAAGGCACTAATGAAAGGTATTCAAGATCAGTGGCTACGATGGCACTTTTAAGATCGGTACCGTTTACCATACACTCGTAGACACTGCTCTCTACCGATCGGGGATCAATTCCAACTCCAGAGGTAGTGTTTGCTTGAGGATCTGCATCAACCACTAAGGTTTTGTATTCCAACGCGGCTAGACTTGCTGCTAAGTTCATTGCGGTGGTAGTTTTGCCCACCCCACCTTTCTGATTAGCTATAGCAATGATTTTTCCCATACGAAAAATTACAGTTTAATGGAACTTCCAATTTGCATCAAAATTAACTCTTTTCCTTGAGAATTGACCAA
>JAJCYK010000595.1 GCA_029262935.1 Cytophagales bacterium
CTGGAATTAAAATACAGCCGTTATTTTCAAAGGCTTCATTTATAACTTCTGCTAATGCGTCTTTTGGGGAAACTGAAGGATTGTTTTTGTCCCCGTAAGTGGATTCTACAAAAAGCACATCAGCTTCCGTGATGGCCTCCGGATCTCGTAACACAGGCTGATCGTACCTTCCCAGGTCACCTGATAATACTATCTTTTTAGTTTGGCTGTCGCCCTTTATCTCCAACTCCACAATGGAGGAACCTAAGATATGTCCGGCATTTAAGAATCTGATTTTTATGTTATCATGTATATTAACCCAGGTGTTGGAGGGGTTTGGTTTTAGGTTTTCGAATACCATTTCCGCATGATCCACCTCATAGAGAGCCTCTGGATTTTTGTGTTTAGAATACCCTTTTCTCTTCGCATAGGCGGCTTCCTCCGTTTGAATTTTCGCGGAATCTTTCAGCATTATTTGCATAAGATCCATGGTAGTTTCGGTACAATAAACCGGACCACTAAACCCTTGTCGAAACAGGCGAGGCAAGTAGCCGATGTGATCGATGTG
Organism: Cytophagales bacterium; assembly: GCA_029262935.1. Classification (GTDB taxonomy): domain Bacteria; phylum Bacteroidota; class Bacteroidia; order Cytophagales; family Cyclobacteriaceae; genus JAJCYK01. The sequence continues at coordinate 548 of JAJCYK010000595.1, forward strand.
ACTATGGGTGACAATTACTGCGTCTACGTCATCAGCATCCTGAGGAAAGTCGTTCCAATTGCGCATTCGCAGTTCTTTTACCCCTTGAAAAAGACCACAGTCCACTAATAACCTAAACTCCCCGATTTCCAGTAAATACTTAGATCCGGTAACAGTTTGGGCAGCTCCTAAAAATCGTGCGCGTACGTCCATAAAATTATGATTTCATTCAGGTCATAATTTAAACCTTTTTCCTAAAAGGCATAAAAAAAGGGAGATAAACCACCTCCCTTAATTATTTTTTAATTTTCCGCTATTAATGGTTATGACTGCCGTCACAATATGGAAATTTCTGAGATTTTGTACATCTGCAAAAGGCCACATTCTCTTTGAGATGTGCTTCTCCGCTTTCATCAATTACCTCTACTGGCCCTTTGACCACAGCGGGCCCTCCGGACATAAGGCGTACATTAACTTGTGGCTTAGATGATGCTTCTGTGAACTTTTTGATGCTCAATGCACCCGACGGGCACTGATTTACTTGGTTAACAATAGCTTCTGACTCGGCTTGACTCATATCCACCCAGGGTCGACGGTTAGGGTCAAATACCTGTGGTAGACCTTTTGCGCAAATAGTGGAATGGATGCACAGCTCTGGCTGCCATACTACCGTTACATCTTCTCTTGAATATTCCTTTTTTACCATTTATCCAATTTTTCTAATTGATCCACTACCAGAAGAACTGTTGTTCACTTTTTCAGGATTCCCCCGATAATACACATTACCGCTTCCACTTACTCTAGATTCCAAGCGGTTTTTTACTTGTACCCGGCAATTACCTGAACCACTAATGCGTATGTCGCAATTATCTGCAGACATGTCTTCCGCATCAACATTCCCTGATCCGCTTACGGACACTTCAATATCTCGAGCACTGCCCCTTAGGTCCATATTACCTGATCCTGACACCCTACTTTCCAAATCTTGAATATCTAAATCCAAATCCATGTCTCCAGAACCACTTACTCCTACATACATGTTGTCCGCTCGAATGGTGTTTTCGCTTTCAATACTACCGGAACCGCTTACTGCTAAATGGTCAAGTTTTGGGGCGGTGATATAAATCTTAATGTTTCGACTGCCACTCCAGTTCCTCCACCACTTCCAGTCGTTTTGTTGTCTGATTATTAAATTGCCGCCCACAATTTCCGTTTCAATTCGTTTGAGTGCTTCTTCTGGAGCTTCTATAACCACTTTTTGGGGACTTCCCTGGGTGATGTATAAATTACCGGAGATGCCCATTTTAACGCCGCTAAAGGACCCGACATTTCTGGTTTCGCTTTGGGCAAGCAGTGTACTAAAGTTGATAAAGGTCAAGGACAGTATCAATAAGGTAACTAGTGAGTTCGAAAGTTTCATAATCAATGCATGGTTTTTGTTCTATTATATAAAGATGCTGTCACTACCACTTAGGTTGCACGTTCTGCAGGAAAATTTCACCATTTATTCAAAATACGTCTTTTATACTTCTAATTCAATGATTATAATTTCGTTCGAACTTTTCCCCAGGGTTTGAGCTGCCAATATATGGTGGCCAGCGTAAGCCGATTTCCGTCTAGATCTACTACTTCAATGGGGCACGGAGCGATAACGGATTCTTGACTTTCCAAAGGGTCGATAATCGTATTTTTTATCCATTCCTGTGTTAAACTAAAGTTGGCTTCAGCAGCCATTTTACCTTGGTAAAAATATTCAATGTCTAACCTTTGCAAAATGAGCCGGTATCTTTTAGTCCCTAGATTGTTTAATAATAGTAACCCGGTAGTAAATTCACTGAGAGTCGCTAAAGCAGTGGCATGAAGACCTTTTATATGGTTGAAATTTCTCTTCTTATATGGAATGGAAGTTTTAACGGCATTTTTAGAGATCTCCAAGACTTTAAAACCATGTGGTTTGTTAAAGGGAATCATATGATTCAGTGCCTGGTTTAACAGCCATCGATTAAAGCCCGAGTGCTGAGCCTTCTCCATTAATTGGTCAGCTTGTAGCATAAAATAAGTGATAAGTTTAGTACAAAATAGAGCATTTTTTTAAACTTAAGCTTATTGATGATAAACACATGTTAAGTTATTGGGAACAGCTACACTTCACTAGATACGACTATATCGTAGTGGGAGCGGGCATTGTGGGAATGTCCACTGCATTAAGTTTAAGGAAGAGACACCCTGAAGCTTCAATATTAATTCTGGAAAGAGGCATATTTCCTTCGGGAGCCAGCACAAAAAATGCAGGATTCGCTTGCTTTGGCAGCCTCACTGAGTTATTGGAGGACATTGCATCTATGGGGCAAGAGGCTGCCTTGCAACTGGTAAAAAATCGTTGGGAAGGGTTGCAATTACTTAGAGCCCGGATTGGGGACGAAAAGTTGGGCTACAAACATCATGGAGGATATGAATTGTTAGCTCCGCAAAATGAACACTTTTTGAAACAAATAGATGCCGTCAATCAACTCCTGTGGCCTATATTTGAAAAACCAGTCTTTTCAGAGCGCTCCAATCTAATAGAGACTTTTGGTTTTGCCAGGGACCAAGTAAAAGCAATCATTAGCAATCCATTTGAAGCACAGGTAGACACAGGCGCCATGATGCGTTCACTCTGGACCTTAGTTCAAGAACAAAACATCTCTTTAATTACCGGCGCCCAGGTCCGTGATTACGAGATAAGAGACAAGGGTGTGGATATTTCAGTAGCCCAAAGTGCCCAAGAAACTTTACGGTTTAGAGCCAAGCGGTTAGCTCTGTGTACCAATGCATTTTCCAAAAAGCTACTCCCAAATCATCAATTGGAACCAGGGCGAGGGATGGTATTAATTACCAATCCAATTGCCGGCCTCAGGTTTAAGGGAGTTTTTCACTATGAAAAGGGATACCATTATTTCCGCAATGTTGGCGACAGAGTGCTCTTTGGAGGGGGCAGAAATTTAGTGCTTGCCGAGGAACAAACTACAGAATTTGGGATTAACTCGACCATCTATGAGCACCTTAAAACACAGCTTGCTTCGGTGATATTGCCTGGAACTGAATTTAGCATTGATCAACATTGGTCCGGAATTATGGCCTTTGGGCCGGATAAAAGGCCCTTGCTGGGCCTTCAGAGTGAAGAGGTTGGTTTTGCAGTTCGACTAGGGGGGATGGGTATTGCCCTAGGCAGTCTGTTGGGTGATCAACTGGCTGAGCTTTTGCATTTAAAGCTTTAAAATGCTTAAATTAAGTTTCTATGAACGAACCTACTGCCACGGATACCATCCGTAAAGCCACCCTTTTACAAGCGCTGGCTCCTGTGACTCTATTGGTCATTTTACTTTACATCAATGTTTATTTATTTGGATCAGGGTCGCTAGATGGTTCCAATCAGATCGCTCTTTTATTAAGTGCTGCTGTAGCTGGAGTGTTGTCAATTTATTTAGGTGTTAGCTGGAGGAAGGTATCCCAAAGCATGGTTAATAGCATCAGTTCTGCCATGTCTTCAATATTGATCTTATTATTAATCGGAGCTTTAGCCGGTACTTGGTTGATCAGCGGTATCGTACCAGCCATGATTTATTATGGTTTACAAATATTAAACCCCACCATCTTTCTGGTAGCTGCCTGTATCGTTTGCGCCTTGGTCTCATTAGCTACCGGTAGTTCCTGGTCTACGGTAGCCACCGTGGGTATTGCTTTATTGGGAATTGGACAAGCATTAGGACTGCAGGAAGGTGTAATTGGAGGAGCCATTATCAGCGGAGCATATTTTGGCGATAAAATGTCCCCTTTATCTGACACCACCAACCTGGCTCCGGCTATGGCTGGAACTGATCTTTTTACCCACATCCGCTATATGGCATACACCACAGTTCCTTCAATAATTATAGCCTTGATCATTTATCTGATCATGGGTTTCTATCAGGACGGAGCTGGTACGGTGGATGTGGCGGCGGTACTTGCTGCCATAGATGCCAAATTCACCATAAATGGCTGGCTCTTTTTGGTGCCTGTGGCCGTAATAGTAATGATAATCAAAAGGGTGCCAGCGCTGCCGGCATTATTAGTGGGGTCACTTTTAGGTGGACTGTTTGCAATAATCTTCCAACCTCAAATTATCAATGAAGTATCCGGGATAACGGGTGATTTTAAACGATCAGCCTATATAGGGGTAATGCAAGCCATGTATGGTGAAGTGAGCATTGGCACCGATCACCCAATGGTAAACGAGCTGCTATCTGCTGGAGGTATGTCCGGTATGCTCAACACGGTATGGTTAATATTGTGCGCTATGGTATTTGGTGGAGCTATGGAAGCGGGCGGTTTACTACAACGAATTGCCTCAGAGGTGATAAAATTGGCACGATCTACCGGCAGTTTAATCAGTTCCACAGTAGCGACCTGTTTATTCTTTAACGTTACGGCATCTGACCAGTACATGTCTATAGTAGTGCCTGGCAGAATGTATGCGGATACCTATCGGAAGCGCGGTTTGAAACCGGAAAACCTCAGTCGGACTTTAGAGGATTCCGGAACTGTTACTTCCGTATTAGTACCTTGGAATACCTGTGGTGCTACGCAAGCTTCTGTTTTAGGGGTGGCCACATTGGTCTATGCCCCTTTTGCCTTTTTTAATATTATCAGTCCATTTATGACCATGTTATATGGATATTTGGGGATTAAGATTCGATATTACAAACCGGATGAAATACCGCCGGAAACTGAGGCAGTGGTATGATGTTCCCTTCCGATATTAGCAAAGATGAAGTAAATCAACTGCCTTTGGGAAAGTATGAAGGCCCTATATCCTTGGTGGACAATATAGATGACTTACACGAGGCTTTAAGGGAAATTAGACAAGCTTCGTATGTGGGATTCGACACGGAAACAAAACCTGCCTTTCGAAAAGGTGTCTACCATCATGTGGCACTATTGCAAATGGCCACGGTAGAGAAGGTCTACCTTATTAGACTTAGTAAACTTGGATTTCCTAAACCGTTACGTGACCTTTTTAGTGGTTCCGATTTACTGAAAATAGGGATCAGTATCCGTGATGATATCATTGAGCTCCAAAAGTTGGCCCGCTTTAATCCGGCAAGAGTGGTTGAATTGAATGACGTGGCCAAAGAGTTAGGTGTTATTAGGGAAGGCGTACGCAATTTAACTGCCATATTTTTAGGCTTTCGCATTTCTAAGTCCCAGCAAACCACAAATTGGGAAAGGGATGATCTTACAGAAAAGCAGCAATATTATGCTGCAACTGACGCCTGGGTGTGTCACAAGATATACTCTAAATTACATCAACAAGGGTATCTGGAAAATTTGTAGAAACTATTGATTGTTGATGTCGATTCTCAAGCGGGAATACCCCAATGCTGTTTCAGCCTTTTTATAGAGAGGATCTTCTTCAGTAACACCCAACAAAAGATTAGCAGCAATTAATCCGTAACTCATTGCTCCTTTAGCGCCAACTCCTGACAAGCCTCCCATAACCACCATTGTAGGATCGTTTTCCCTGGTAGAAGTTATATAAGGTACTTCGGACTGCGTTAGAGAATACACGCAGGAGTATCCTTTGATAAACTCCAGGTGATGAACCGGCAGATCCAGAATTTCCATATAGTTTAAGGTACGATCTACAGTCCAGGCAATTTCCTTTGCCGAAAGCGGGATTCGCCAAACGCTATCTAAGTTTTTTATTGGTGACCGTTGATAATGCCCGCCTATTTTAATGATCGGATTTCCTAACTCCGTATAGTCCTCAATCATAGAAAAAGAACTTTTGGCTCGCGAACCTTCGGAACTACTGATTACCGGATAGGCGGTTATGAGCCTTTGTACCTGAACCTCTGTCAAAGTCTTAAAAACCTCATCCGGAATCTTAAGGAAACCCAAAAACACTCTTTTTGGTACTATCAACCGTTGAAAATAAGGAGCTACGGCATGCAGTAACTTTCCGGTATAAGGACCAGCCGCACTCACTAGTTTTTTACATAAAATAGTTTTAGTAGTTCCACTGAAGGTCTCCGTTACTTTTAGATGATAAAGGCCCTGTTCCCAGGCAATCTCCTCTACCCGGTGTCCATAGAGCACCCGGTTGTCCTTTAGTCTTATGCCTCGATGTAATTTACTAATAAGCGCTCTGGGGTTGATGATACCAGAATGTTCTTTGTATTCCCGTAGTACAAAGGCACTATCTGGCAGGTTAATCCCGAACAAGCGTTGTGCGCTATCGGGGTGGTCGGCTACCTGGTAGGTGTCGTTTTGTTTGGTCGTATTCGCTGTCAACCAATTTCGTTGCCTATTATGCCGTACGTAGCTAACAGGAGATGTGGTATAGAGGTCAGTAATGTTATGGGGTTGATCATCGTACTGGTTCAAATAATCCACTAGCTTCACCGCTTCAGTTACGGCGCGATTGTGCAGATAGGACCACATATCGTCAGGTGGCCCCAAACTTCTGGCAATGCGGGCATCACCGAAACTTGACCCATTTGAATAAATTTCTGACTGTTGTTCGAGTAACAACACCTTTTCTCCTTGTAAAGAAAGATGCCAAGCCGCGGCACTGCCCATTAGCCCTCCACCTACAACTACCGTTTCCATCGTTTGTTGTGCGCTACAAGCAATTACTGACAGTGTAAATAACGCAATAAAGCTTTTCGCAATCATTGAGATTACATCATGTTATAGGACCTTAGTCTTACCAGGAATTGCGATGGGATACAATCCTTTGGCATCAGGCAATACGGGTGCTTGAGTTTCCCAGGTAATGTTCTCTGGAACTAAACTGATATCGGATTTCATTGCTTCTTCACGAGTTATAACCTGTCCGGAATAGGTAGCCATACGTCCCATGATAGCCGTTAATGTAGTTTGGGCGCCGTTTTCCGCATCGCTAATTACTCCTCCATCCCGAATGGAAGCAAACAAATGATCGTGCTCCACTTGGTAGGGGTTTGCGTCCTTACGGGCGTTATGCTTATAAAGTTCTTGTCCATCCCAAGAAGTAATGGAATTCGCGGACATATCTATGGTTCCTTTAGTCCCTTGGAATACTTCTGTAACTCGATTCATACATCCAGGTTGATGTCGGCACTGACTTGAAATAACCGCACCACTAGGATATACGAACTCTACAAAGTGATGATCGAATATCTCTCCGAAACGATCACCGGTTCGTACCTCACGGCCACCCATGCCTTGTGCAGAAACAGGATAGGCACCCAAAAACCAATTGGCAACATCTATGTTGTGTATGTGCTGCTCCAAAATATGATCACCACATAACCATACGAAATAATACCAGTTCCGCATTTGGTATTCTATTTCACTTTGACCGGCCTGACGTTCTTTTACCCAAACCCCGGGGCTATTCCAATACACTTGCCCTGCAGTGATATTACCAGCCATTCCATCTTGTAACTTTTGATAAATATTTAAGTAACTGGTTTGATAGTGTCGTTGTAGCCCAACCACCACATTTAGTTTCTTTTCTTTAGCTATTTTAGCAGCTTTTAAGACTTTGCGAATCCCTGGTATATCCGTGGCTACAGGTTTTTCCATAAAAATATGTTTTCCGGTGGCTACTGCATACTCAAAGTGTATAGGTCGAAATCCTGGGGGAGTGGTCAGGATTACGACATCTGCTTGATCAATGGCTGCCTTGTAGGCCTCAAAACCTGTAAATCGATTTTTTTCGGAGACCTTTATTTTCGACTTATCATCAGGGAATTCTTTCTTTATATTTTCTAAGCTGCTATCCAAACGGTCCTGGAAAGCATCTGCCATAGCTACCAATTGTACGGGTACCTCCGTACTTAAAGCCTGTATAGCCGCACCGGTACCTCTTCCGCCGCAACCAACCAAGGCAAGTTTTAAAGTATCACTGCCGCCAGCATAGGCGCTTAAATTAGCGGGTAAGGTGCTGGCCAATATACCTCCACCAGCTAAGGCGGTGGTTTTGCAAAATTTTCTACGCGAAAATGAGGAATCAGTATTCATTTTAGTGGTTTTAATTTTTATTAATACGGGAATGGAGCTGTTTAATATACAGTTTAGCCATTAATTCATTTTTTGACAAGTAATCTGTTCAATTAAAGCAGCCTTAAATGTTTTTTTAGGCAAAATGGCTGGCCAATCAATTGCTTTTAGCTAGAGCCTCCAACGGGTATGGAACCTTTGAACTGTCGCTCCTGTAATGTGGCATTTGAGCTTCTACCTGTTTTAAATGTTGCGTTAACTTCTCTGCCAGCATCAGTGCTTGTTGCGGGTTTTGTGATACGAGGTTGTTCTGTTCACCGATATCCTGAGATATCTTAAACAGCTCAAAGGACTGGTCAACGTGATAATAAATAAGTTTCCAATCACCTAGTCGAATGGCGCTAAAGGCTCCGATTCCTGGACCAGAAGGACCCCATTCATTGGGATAATGCCAATACAGGGAGCGATCCTTGGTAGTGACGGCAGTATCTTGTAGCAAGGACGTAAAGCTTAAACCGTCTACCTGTTGTATGGGATTATAATTCTTTATGCCGGCCATTTCCAAAATCGTAGGATAAAAATCTTCAATAATTAGATAATTGTCGTTGGTGGTTCCCGCTTTTGTCACCCCTGGCCATTTTACTATCATAGGCTCCCGAATGCCTCCCTCATGAATAGATCCTTTCCCACTGGAGAGTGGTTTGTTGTGCGTGTGTGGTTCCCCACCGCGGCCCACAGCACTTAGACCACCATTATCAGACATGAACAAAACAATGGTGTTCTCCCCTAAACCTTTGACTTCTAAATGGTCCAACAGATCGCCAACACTTTTATCCACAGCCTCAATCATAGTAGCATAGCGGGCTTCAATACTATCCATACCCAACCCTAAATAGTGCTCGAAAAATCTTGAGTCGGCCATTATAGGAGTGTGAACCCCATAATATGACATGTATAGAAAGAAAGGCTCTGTACTCTTATCCAAAGCAACTATGGCCTCTTTGGTCAAAGCTTCTGTAAGAAAGATATCCGTACCGTAGTAAGATTCTAGACCGGGTACAGGCCAGGGTGTGTTTTCGAAAGCTTCCGTGTTTCCAAAATTTTCACTGCCGTAATAACTTTTGGGGGCTCCTGCTGCATGCCCAGCGATGTTGATGTCAAAACCTAAGTTTAAAGGGTCAGCGCCGGGAGTACCTATAGCTCCCAGGTGAGCTTTTCCCACATGGATGTTATAATACCCGTGTTCCTTTAGAATCATGGGAATGGTTGTGGCATGTACAGCATGAGCTAGTGGAGTAGGCGAGACA
>JAJCYK010000596.1 GCA_029262935.1 Cytophagales bacterium
GACCAGCAATACGAACCTACTTTTAAAAACGCCAAATACTGGTCGAATCGTGACCATTGGCAGTGGGCCATTTCTCCGAACCCTCGGGAAAAAGCGAGCTTCCTAAAAGAAAACATCGTGCCTATTGAGGAAAGCGGCCAGCTTCATTACGTGGATTTGGAAGCAGAGAGCGGTGATCTGTTTGATATCATAACTGTAGATGGGCATACAGACAAACAGATGCTACCTAAAATAAAATACCAACAGCACACCTTGGTATATGTGGCTGATTTATTGCCTTCGCTGGGTCACATCCCTTTGCCCTATGTAATGGCTTTTGACACCCGACCCTTACTCACCTTGCGAGAAAAGAAAGCCTTCTTACAAAAAGCTGCAGATGAGGGATATGTGCTCTTTTTTGAGCATGACCCCCAGACTGAATGTTGTACGGTGAAGCATACCGATCGCGGAGTCCGCGTGGACGATGTGTTTCCGCTAAGCGAGATCTTATAATGCATAAAATAGGAGTGGCGTTATCAGGGGGCGGAGCCCGAGGTATTGCTCATCTGGGTGTGCTGCAAGCGCTAGATGATATGGGTGTGCAAGCCCAAGCGGTAGCGGGTACCAGTTCAGGCGCCATTGTAGGAGCCTTTTATGCGGGGGGAATGCCTCCCAAAGAAGTATTGGAATTAGTAAAAAAGGTAAAGCTCTTCAAGTTTATGCGACCTGCTTTGAGTCGTACGGGTCTTTTGAAGATTGAACGGTTACGCAAACTTTTTGAAAAGCATTTGCCTCAAACTTCCTTTCAGGGGTTAACCAAAAAACTAACCGTGGTGGCCACGGATATCGTAAAAGGTCAATCTACTTATTTTAGCGATGGGGATATGATAGAGGCGATATTGGCCAGCTGTTGCATGCCCGTCATTTTTGATCCTATCACCATCAATGGGGTGTGTTACATCGATGGTGGTATTTTAAATAATTTGCCCGTAGAACCCTTGCAACCAGCTTGCAACTTTATTATTGGCTCACATTGTAATCCGGTAGATGCTGATTTTAATATTAAACACGCCAAAGCGCTACTAGAACGAACGTTGCTTATGGCCATTCGCAACAATACGCTTTCTAGAAAAGAGCACTGCCAGTACTTCCTGGAGCCTGCGGCTTTGGAAAAATACATTGGATCAGATTTTGGGAAGGCCGAAGAAATTTATAAGATTGGATATGACCACACCTGGGCTGAGAAAGCAGCCATTACAGCATTATTATCATGACAGACTTTAAACAGGCCATTTTGCAAGGGATACCTGAGGAATTACCTCCTAGCCCTGATTATGATGTGCAGACCAACCATGTTCCTAGGCGTAAAGACATCCTGTCACAAAAGGAAAAACAACTGGCTTTAAGCAATGCCCTTAGGTATTTTGATCCTAAACACCATGCGGTGTTGGGGAAAGAATTTGCCCAAGAGCTAAAAGAATATGGGCGCATTTATATGTATCGCTTCCGACCGACATATGATATGCATGCCCGACCCCTTGCCGATTACCCTTCCCGTTGTCAGCAGGCCGCGGCCATTATGTTGATGATCCAGAATAATTTGGACCCCCAGGTGGCCCAGCACCCGCATGAGCTGATCACCTACGGTGGCAATGGTGCGGTATTCCAGAATTGGGCGCAATACCTGTTAACCATGCAGTTCCTGGCCACTATGGAGCAGGATCAGACCCTGCACATGTATTCTGGACACCCTTTAGGACTGTTCCCGTCCTCTGAAACCGCACCCCGCGTAATCGTTACCAATGGCATGATGATACCCAACTATTCCCAACCGGATGATTGGGAGCGTTATAATGCTTTAGGAGTAACGCAATACGGACAAATGACGGCAGGATCCTACATGTATATTGGACCCCAAGGTATTGTTCATGGTACCACCATCACCTTGTTAAATGCGGGCCGGAAGTTAGGAACGGAGGGGCTGGCTGGCAAATTGTTTATTTCCAGTGGGCTGGGAGGCATGAGTGGTGCTCAACCAAAGGCCGCCAATATTGCCGGATGTGTTTCGGTAGTAGGTGAAATCAACCCCAAAGCCGCCAAATTAAGGCACGAACAAGGCTGGGTGGATGAGCTAATCGATGACTTGGAGATACTGGCCCACCGCGTAATGGAAGCTACCGGTAATCGTGAGGTGGTGTCTTTCGCCTGGTTGGGTAATATCGTGGACGTGTGGGAATACTTTGCTCAAAACAACATTAAAGTGGACCTGGGCTCCGACCAAACCTCATTGCACAACCCCTGGGCAGGAGGGTACTATCCGGCAGGACTAAGTTTCGAAGCGTCCAACAAGCTCATGACGAAAGATCCGGAAGCCTTTAAAATTAAAGTACAGGAAAGCTTGATACGCCAAGTAAACGCCATCAACACATGTGTGGAACAAGGGATGTATTTCTTTGACTATGGGAATGCGTTTTTATTGGAAGCTTCTCGAGCTGGCGCGGCGATTTTAAATGTGGAGGGTAATTTCAAATATCCTTCTTACGTACAAGACATCATGGGGCCTATGTGCTTTGATTATGGATTTGGTCCTTTTAGGTGGGTGTGTACCAGTGGAAACCCTCAAGATTTGGCGCTAACGGATCAGATTGCAGCTGATGTGTTGGAAGAATTGTACGATACCGCCTATCCTGAAATCAAACAACAGTTAGCGGACAATCTCACCTGGATCAAAGCGGCTGCTCAAAACCAATTGGTGGTAGGCAGTCAGGCTCGAATCCTATACGCAGACACCACCGGACGCGTACAAATTGCATTGGCCTTTAATAGCGCCATTGCTGCAGGCAAGTTGGGCCCAGTGGTCTTAGGACGGGATCATCACGATGTTTCAGGCACTGATAGTCCCTACCGCGAAACCTCCAACATTTATGACGGTTCTCAATTTACTGCGGACATGGCTATTCAAAACGTTATTGGTGATTCCTTTCGAGGCGCAACTTGGGTTAGCATTCACAATGGTGGTGGTGTGGGTTGGGGAGAAGTGATCAATGGAGGGTTTGGCATGTTGTTGGATGGTAGCGATCAGGCACAGGTTAATATTAAGAACATGCTATTTTATGACGTCACCAATGGCTTGGCACGGCGCAGCTGGGCTCGGAACACGGGAGCCATTCAAGCCATAAAAGCAGCTATGGCCCAGCAAGGAAAGTTGCGGGTTACTTTACCTCATGTGGCGGATCAGGAATTGATAGCCAGCATAATCAAATAATTGCTATTTTTGCCATTCACTAAACACCACCACTTTGTTTAAACTGATTGCTCGATTTTGTTTTTGGCTGGCTGGCTGGAAGCAAGTAGGTGAATATCCCCCGGAACTTGCCAAGGCCGTAATGATTGCTGCACCTCATACTAGTAATTGGGATTTTTTCTTTGCTCGAGCTGCTTTCTTTATCATGGATATTCCGGTGCGCACTACCATAAAAAAGGAAGCCATGTTCTTTCCTTTAAACCTGGTGTTGAAATTCTTTGGAGTAATTCCCATTGATAGGAGCAAGAAAATCGAAGGGCTGAATAAAAAGAATAGCATGGTTGATGCCATGGTGCAGCTGTTTGAAGAAAGGGAGAAATTAGTGGTCTTGATAACCCCTGAAGGTACCAGAAAGTACGTTCCTAGATGGAAAACGGGCTTTTATCATGTGGCGAAAGGTGCCGACGTCCCCATCGTCTTGGGGTACTTAGATTATGATAAGAAGCATGCGGGAGTGGGTCCGGTAGTATACCCAGGAGACGACATCAACAAGGATTTACAAACCATTATGGATTTTTACCGCACT
>JAJCYK010000597.1 GCA_029262935.1 Cytophagales bacterium
ACCCCCAACGACGTACTGTTCTTTAACGGCCTGTGTGACGCTATTTCAAAGTTATATCAATTCATGCATCCAAGCTCTCGGGTAATAGGACCTTCTCCTGCTTATGCCACCCACAGTTCAGCAGAAGCTGCGCATGCAAACTCTGCTCCTCTAACGTACCGGTTGGATCCTGAGAATTCATGGTACCCGGATTTGGATGACTTGAGAAACCAGGTGAAGTACAATCCCAATATCGTAGGAATATTAATTATTAACCCAGACAACCCCACTGGCATGGTTTATCCTTTGGATGTACTAAAAAAGATCGTGTCACTGTGCCGGGAATTTAACCTGATTCTAATAAGTGATGAGGTTTACCATAATATCACTTATCATGGCACCAGGGCCTATGCCTTGTCGGAAATCATTGAAGATGTACCTGGAATTGCCTTAAAAGGTATAAGCAAGGAACTTCCTTGGCCTGGAGCTAGATGCGGTTGGATGGAATTTTACAACCGAAGAGCTGACCAGGATTTTTCAGGTCTCTGTGATACTTTGGAAGATGTAAAAATGACGGAAGTTTGTGCCACCACCCTCCCTCAAAGATCTATTCCCATTGTGTTTGCCGACCCCAAATATGCCGACTACCGTGTTGAATTAAATAATTCCATCGGGGCCCGAGGAAAAGTCATCGCTGATATACTAGGAGATATTCCTTATATCCGTTTTAACGAAACCTTTGGAGCCTTTTACAATACCATTGTTTTTAATAAGGAATCACTAAATAGTAGGCAATACTTAAAAACCGACCAATCAGAAATTCAGGCGTTATTGGACCACTGGATTACGCCTGATCTGGCTTTGGACAAACGATTCGTCTACTATCTCTTGGCAACCACCGGCGTTTGTGTGGTACCCCTATCATCCTTCCATTCCAAATTATTAGGTTTCAGAGTTACCTTACTGGAAGAAAACCCACAATTGCTTCAGGTAACCTTTCAAAAGATTAGAAAAGCTGTTATAGCTTATTGCACCTCCGCGTAACTAGTTTCGAATTTCTTAGGATATTAAATTGTACTATTTTGTGATTTTAGTATAATACAGTACAATTTTTATTGTTTAATCAATAAATTGGGATCAAAATCACTTTTTACTAAAAACTAGGTTATTTAATAGCTTATATATCTGATATTTTTATTAAAAATTCTTTTTAAGGTTAAAATTCATACATAAAAATGTAATTTTTTATACTTTTTGTAATTTATAGGTAATATTTATTGTCTTTTTGTTTTTATAATTTGAATTCTTGCCATTTATTTGGCGATTGTTAAACATTACAAGAGACAGATTAAAGCATTTACTTATGAATGAAAAAATTACAAACTTAATGACAACCGCTTTTGTCGATTCGGGCTCCGACCCTGGAACAATGGCGGAAGTTAGTGGTCAAGTAACGGAGAACCTACTTACAGTTAACAACGTATGGATGATGATCGCCATATTTTTGGTATTCATTATGCATTTGGGATTTGCAGGTGTAGAGGCTGGGTTTGGTCAGTCCAAAAACACGGTCAACATCCTTTTCAAAAATACCCTTACCCCATTGATAGGTATTATAACATACTATATAGTGGGTTTCAATTTAATGTATCCAGATTCCTTTGTTGCCGGCGGAGGAAATGAATGGTTCGGTTTTGATGGGTTTTTCCTATCCCTCCCAGAGGGAGGAGAAGGCGTTGGTTACGGTGGTACAATGACTTACTGGACCGATTTTCTCTTTCAAGCCATGTTTGCAGCTACCGCGGCTACCATTGTATCCGGAGCTGTAGCTGAAAGAATTAAGATTAACGCCTATTTGATATTTACCGTAATTTTTGTGGGTTTGGTTTACCCTTTTGTAGGAAGTTGGAAATGGGGATATGGTTTTCTGGACGATTTAGGATTCTATGATTTCGCAGGTTCAACTTTAGTTCATTCTGTAGGAGGCTGGGGCGCTTTAGCTGGAATAATGATTATTGGGCCACGTTTGGGTAAATACGTGGACGGCAAAATCATTGACAAGCCAGGGTCAAGCGTGCCCCTGGCCACTATGGGAGTGTTCCTACTTTGGTTCGGCTGGTTTGGGTTTAATGGAGGATCGGTGTTATCAGCGGACCCGGGAACCGTATCACGAGTTTTAGTAACTACCTGTTTAGCGGCAGCTATGGGCGGATTAGGAGGATACGCGACCGGTTGGTTTGTATTTAAAAGGTTAGACTTGGGAATGGTCCTCAATGGTATATTGGCAGGTTTAGTAGGCATTACAGCCGGAGCTGATGTAATCAGCCCAGGGTGGTCTTTATTGGTAGGATTGGTTGCAGGTGTTTTGGTAGTATTGTCAGCCATTACCTTGGATAAACTGAAATTAGACGATGTCGTAGGCGCCGTATCCGTACATCTTACTTGCGGAATCTGGGGGACCTTGGCTGTAGGGATATTTAGTGCGGACTTTTCTTTTGGCACACAGCTATTGGGAGTTGTTGCCATTGGTGCCGTGTCCTTCTTTTCCGCCTTAATAATATTTAAAGTACTTGATGCAACTGGAGGGTTACGCGTTTCTGAACAGCATGAAACTGAAGGCCTAGACAGTCACGAGCATGGCATCAGAGGATACACTATTATTCTTGAATAATTAACGCCTATTATTAATGGAACGAGATGAGTGGGGGCTCATCTCGTTCTAAACAGGCCCTTTAAACTAATCTATTTAAAAACACCTATATCGAATTTAAGATGAAAAAAACGATTTTACTATCAACAATGATGTTATTGACATCAATATATATGACTACGGCGCAAGGTGAGGAGGAAAATCCCTTATTGGTCTCAGGGAGTGTAGACGGCTATTACAAGTACGACTTTTCTGGTATGTCAAATAGCCCTACCAGTTTTGCGAACGACCAAAATTCATTTTCTTTGGGAATGGCCAACATTATCTTCTCGAAGGAAGTTGGTAAAGCCTCGTTTGTGGCGGATTTGGCCTTTGGCCCTCGGGCGGATCAAAGTGCTCCTGGACCTATCCAAAACCTTTATGTTAGTTATGCAATCTCAGACAAGGTGAGTGTAACAAGTGGATTTATGGGGACTTTTGTGGGATATGAAGTAATCTCTCCCACGGCAAACTTTAATTATTCTACCTCATATTTGTTTTCCAATGGACCTTTTCAGAATGGCGGTTTAAAGTTTGACTTCGCTATCTCCGAAAAATTTGCTTTTATGGTAGGGGTATTTAATGAGTTTGATTCGTACTCCAATACTAGCGGTGGACTGGACTTTGGTACCCAGCTTTATTTCTCCCCTGCAGCAGGATGGGATGCATACATAAATTTTGTTACTAGTAATGACTCCGGTACCGAAATCGACCTTACTACCACTTATCAGGTAACTGATGAATTTATGATTGGATTAAATGCCGCCAAACGTACATTGGGTGAATTTTTTGATCAGGACATGGGGGATGGAGCAAACTTTGTAGGGGCAGCGCTTTACCTCAATTATGCATTCTCAGATAGCTTTGCATTAGGCATACGAGGAGAAACTTTTGAAGACGAAGATGGAGGTGTTTTAAATGACGATTTCGGATCTAAAGTTACGTCATTTACCATTTCTGCCAATGTGGGGTCAGGGCCATTAAAGTTAATACCAGAATTGCGATTTGACAGTGCCAACGAAGACTTGTTCATGGATGCCGATGGGGATCCTACAGATTCGTTTGCTCAATTCCTGGTGGCTTGTGTATTTTCATTCTAAGTGTCTATAGATAGGAGTCCGGTTTCATTCCCGGGCTCCTTAACTTGCGGAATTATGAAACAATTTAATATTCCTTTGCTGGCGCTACTCATTGGTTTGAGCCACTCAATTCAAGGCCAACTTGCAGGCAATTTACCGGTAGGTGAAAACGGAAAAATCACT
>JAJCYK010000598.1 GCA_029262935.1 Cytophagales bacterium
CCTCAGATAGAGAACCGGCAAGTTCGCCGGTCATTAAAGTCCAAAAGTGAGAATCTGGGTTCATTTGGTTATAAATTCCTGGTGCCTTTATAACCATGAAAGGGCTTGGTACCCCTATTCATATATTAAAATTAATTCCAACCTGCTGAAAGCCAGTTATATAAATTTCTCTAATTCGACCCGCAAAGTGCGTAATGCTGTCGTCATTTGGTTTTCCACAGTCTTAACTGAAATGTCCAAGTGCCCTGCGATTTCTTGATAGGTCATTTGCTCAAATCGACTTAATCGGAATATAAGTTGTCGCTTAGGTGGTAACTTTTGTATGATCTGGTTGAGGTACTCCGACAGTTGTTTGCTTTCCAAAAGATCCGAGACTGACGCGGTAACTTGAGGAAAATCCATCAAGGCGTCATCCGTAAACTTTCTCTTTTGTGCCGCTTTTAATTTGTTGAATGATAGATTTTTGCAAGCTCTAAAAAGGTAAGGTTTAAACTGAGTATTTCCTTGCAAATTGTGTCGTACCCGCCATAGATTAATAAATACTTCTTGCACCACGTCTTCTGCTAAGGGCTGATCTTTAATTATTAGATAAACGAATTTGTACAACGGTTGATAGTGCAACTTAAAGAGGATTTCCATACCCCTGTTGTCATCTTTCCAAAGAAAATTGAGCAGATCCTTATCGCTATAAAGGGGTTGGTTTTCGCGGGCACCCATGAGGTGTACGTTGTTTTAATTGGTGGCTACTATACTTTAAATGAGCTACTTTCAAAAATATTGTGATCGTCATTATAAACGAGCATTGAATGTACTATAAAATATTGATTATCAAAACATTGAAGTCAATCATTTCTTGGAATAGTACAAATAACAAAGCCAACCCTATCGACTCCAACCTGTCATTAAATAACCTAGAACCTTACGTGAGTCACTCAAAGGGCTTTTTAAGGCGGTTTTCTTGAGTTTGAATGCAGTAATTTGCTAGGTAAATACAGTTTTAATCATGAAGAATCTAGTTCTGAGTTTAGCTTTTGGATTGTTGGTCTCTGTCACCGCATTTGGGCAAGTAAGGGTGCATGTGGGGGCTACTACCGCGGTGAATTCCACTTTTGTATTAGATAAAGGTCTATTAGACGACCCCAGATACAATTCTACATTTAGCTATGAATGGGCTCCTATCGGCCTGGCAGCGGGTGTAGATTTAAGTCCAGGGTTTGGGTTGCAATTAGAAGCGATACTTTCCAACCAAGGGCAAATATTTGAAGTTCTTGACATTGCCGAACAAGTAGTAGGTGAACGTCGCATTAACTTGGAATACGTCCATATCCCCTTATTGTTCAAATTCATGAGTGCTAAGGCAACTAAAGCCCGAATGAATTTCAGTCTAGGGCCGCAGCTCTCATTGTTGACTCAAGGCACTGAAACGTTACAATATGCTGCTTCCATCCAAGAGATTCCCGAAGGCGTGGAAATACCTGAAGGGGCTACAGAAAATGGTGATGGTACGTATAACGTACCAGAGGTAGCCTTAACAGAATTGCTTAGCTCCTCTGCTGAAAATGAGTTGGAAAAATTTAAGCAGTCCGAAGTGCAAATTGCCGGCAGTTTGGGATTAGATATTGATATTGCCCCCAACATCTATTTATCTACTGTATTGAGAGCCAATTACTCCCTTACAGATATGAGGAATGAAGATTTAATTGCCAGTTTAAAACAGGGTACAAACGTGGCGCAAGATGTGTTCGGTAAAAGGGCAAACCTTTTGGTAGGCCTACAGTTCGGAGTACACTACATGTTTGGAGGTGTTCCCTCGGCTGCTAAATAATTAAAAAACATCACAGGTATATGATTCAGAGCCCCGAAAATCTTTCGGGGTTTTTCTTTTTAATTGCTACCTTCCTCATTCGTGGAAGCACTTGCAATACTAATAGTGTTGTTTACCGTCCTCTTTGTCAGGTGGTTGAATCAACAAAAAACACCTTGGATCCAAAAAATATTGAATTGGTTTCCGGCAATTTTGTTTGCCTATGTTATTCCTGCCTTAGTTACTCATAGTACCGGTTGGGATCTTTCTCAGGTGGCCCTCCACCAAATAAGTAAAGAATGGATCATTCCATTGGCCATCGTAAGTGTAATGAGCGCACTTTCATTTAAGCAATTGAAAATCATTGGTAGTAAGCCTATTTTGTTGTTTATGGCAGGTTCTTTGGCTATCGCTACACTTCCAGTGCTGTTAGTATGGGTCGCACGATTTATCAACCCGCATACTACAGAAGTGTTTTTTGAACAACACTATTGGCAAGGCCTGGTCCCCATTGTCGGTGGGTGGATTGGAGGCAGTACCAGCCAGCTGGTTTTGAAGGAACTTGCCGGAACTCCGGAAAGTATGTTTTTATCCGTATTGGTAATAGATAATATCTTAGTAAACATTTGGACCATTTTGATGTTTCAATTGATTCAGCGAAGTGATCAATTCAATAAATGGTTTAACATCAGGGACACGATGCCGGACTTTATCCCAGATAAAGTAGATGCTTCTCGCGAGGCATGGCCGGCCATAACCTTAACCCTGGGGTTAGTGGTAATACTAGCCGTCCTTAGTAAGTGGTTGATACCCTCATTCCTAGGGAAAGTTATTACGCTATCACTTTTGGGATTAGCCCTAGGTAACTTTATTAAAAAGTGGAATCACAGTCTAGTGCTAAAACTAGGGGGGGTACTTATCATCACCATAATGGCCATTTTGGGTTTGAAGCTCAATTTCAGTGGCCTGTCCTTACCGTGGCTTTTCGTAATAATTGTAATTTGCTGGTTGATTTTGCACTACATTATTATGATTATGGTAGCCCGTGTTTTAAAAGTGCATATGGCTTGGGTACCCATTGCCAGTATGGCCAATTTGGGAGGTATCTCTACAGCTCCCGCGGTTACCTCTGCATACAATGAAGAATGGATGCCCCATGCTATATTATTGGCCATTCTCAGCATGGTAAGTGGCACCGCCTGGGGAATGTTAACCATTTTTCTTTTCGGATTATTTTAGTCATTTACTATATTTCCATAGTTTCATACGGGCCATACGAAGACAATAGATAACCATGAAGTACGAGCTAACCTCTGTAGACCCTAACGAATATCCTGCGGTGGTGGCCCTATGGGAGGCTTCTGTGCGTGCTACTCATCATTTTTTAAAGGAAGAAGACATCGCTTATTTCAAACCGCTTATTCTAAATGAATACTTGGCAGCTGTGAAACTGAGAGCTGCCCGTGACGGTGATGGACAAATACTGGGATTTCTAGGCGTTGCAGAAAATAGTATAGAAATGCTCTTCATACATCCAACGTTTCGAGGTCAAGGTATCGGTTCCAGGCTATTACAATATGCTTTGAAAGAACAGGGCGCCGCAAAGGTAGATGTAAACGAAGACAACCCTGAAGCCCTAGGGTTTTATCAAAATCAAGGATTCGAAGTTACCGCCAGGTCACCACTAGACGGGTTAGGGAAGCCATATCCTATTTTGCATATGGAACTGGTGACTTCAGAATAAAACGCATCACTAATGGCATACAGTGAATATCTTGTGGAACGAGTACGAAAGCGATTGGTAGGCGCTGGCCCAGTGGAAGAGAAGAAAATGATGGGTGGTCTTATCTTTATGGTAAACGACAAGATGTGCGTTGGTGTAGATATAGATAAGAAATCTAATACTGATCGATTGATGGTTCGTGTGGGTAAATTGCCCTATGAAAAGTTGCTGGCCAAAGTAGGGAGTCGTAAGATGGATTTTACTGGCACCGTGATGAGCGGGTTCCTCTTTATCGACCCAGAAGGCTTCGACACCGAAGAAGATTTGGATTTCTGGATGCAGAAAGCCTTAGAGTTTAATGAAATGATCAGGTAGTAGAGAAAACAATCCGGTACCTAATCACTTCTTCTGTCTTTAGTGATTCAATAACTTCTTATCTAATGAGTATTTTCCGCTACCAGTGATCAACAAGGTTATAAAAATCACTAGAAAAAGCAACGCTTTTTCTTTGCCCCCAAAGGGGTCAGTGGCATGATGTATAAAAGCTGCTACCGCCATCACAATGATCAAAGGAAGTGTCGCCCAACGGGTACCGAGCCCCACCAATACTAGAAAGCCGCAAATGCCTTCTGCAAAAGCCGTGAGAATTAAAGACAATTCGGGGCCTAATCCTATGGGGTCCCCAAATCCCAGATCTCCATTAGCCACTTTCATCAATTTTGGCACGCCATGGGTCATTATAAAAGCTCCACTGAACACGCGGAGCAGAAGTATTGCCAAATCTGTGGAAGCCTGTTGGAGGTTGCTATTTAAAAGTCGTTTGAACATAATTTCGTTTTTTGGGAATCTAATTAAAGATCTATAAAAAGAAAAGCCTCTGGATAAGAAGCTTTTCTTTTTTATAAGGTATTCGGTCAAAGCAGTTTGTTTTTTCTCAAAAAAACGTACTTACTCCAACAATACTTGCTCTTTCTTGGGGTATTTCACTTGATAGCTATAAACGAGATCCCGCTGTTCCTTTGGGTTTAAGGTTATTTTCCAATGAATGGCACCCGTATTCTGGTCAAATACCGCAGAGGATAGTTCTGTAGGAGTGACTATAATATCGCTAATGGATGCTACAGGTACCTGATCAAATAAAGTAAGGTTTACTTCTTGGTTTTTTTGGTTCCTTACTTGAATTTTAAAACCGCGACTTTCTACTTTGTTGCCTCCAATAAACTTCTTTTTCGTGAATTGATCAACGGTCTCACGGGCAATAACGATACTACGATCCCGGCCCAAGCTTATGTCCAGAGTGTCTTCTAAAGACCTGGCATCTAAAATGGATCGACCCACAAAGGCGTCTTCAAAATACAAGTTGGCCTCTCCTTCTAATAAATTGTACTGGTCCCAATTGATGATCCGCGCCATCAAAAAAGCATCTTTATCCAATTTAGGGACCGCGAAATATTGGTAAATGGCGGCTACTTCAAACTTCTTCAGGTTTACTTTGAGTTGCTCGGCCTCAGATTTTATAGTGTAGGGCTTATCCACTATAATTTCAACAGTAGTTTGATTTTCAACAGTAGTGGTAATCAATTCAGCTTTCGGTCGCACATATGCCAATGTTGAGGCTCCCCTGATTTGTACCCCCGCGGCTCTCCCCTCTAATCCGTAGCCAGTTACCACCACTTCTTGTAAAGAAGCAAGATCTGGGGTTAGCTCCACGTTTTGTTGACTGGACGCAACCGTAACTTATTGAGAAATAAAACCAACAGAGGAGAAGATCATGGTGCCGCCGATACCAGGTGCTGTCAAATTATACCTGCCATTGGCATCCGTAACAGTACCTAAAGTGGTGCCCTTAATCAATACATTAACCCCAGGCAAAGGTCCTCCATCGGGCGAGGTAATAATGCCAGATACATGACCGTCAAAGGGGGCTCTGGATCCATAAAGACCGCTTAGATCAGATTTGTATAAGGTATTGCGCTTGTAGTTCAGGTACCACGGATTAAGTTTTGGCACCTGTCCACTTTGATTAGGGTCCGCATTTGAGAACTTAAGTTTGACCTCTTTCCAGTCGTTTCCCGTATTTTGATAGACCTCTGCTTTATAGTTTAATTCGATGGGGCTTGCGACATCTTTAACTCGAATATCATATTTTGGAAACCAGCCAGCTTGACCAACCAAATAGGATACGTCAAACCTTCCTGTAGTGGTACCATGAATTTCCAATCGTAACTCCAATTCTCCTCCTGGCAGGTCTGCTGTGGATTTAATTAAAGCTAGTTGCTTTTTTAGTTGGCTTTGTTGTTCTATTGACGTTTCAATGCTTTGGGCAAGGTTTAGATGGTCTTCCTTTATTTTAGCTAATTGTTGATAAAAGAAGTCCAACGCAAGTTTCAATTGGGCCAAGGTGACCGCTGTTTCATTGCTACCGAGGAATTTGTTTTGATTCAATAAGCTTTCCTG
>JAJCYK010000599.1 GCA_029262935.1 Cytophagales bacterium
TGACTGTAGTTTAGACCTACGGGGACAATTTTTAAAGGGTGACTCTCTTGATCTACACCAGAGGAAATACGGGTAAAACCTTTACTCAGAGGCAATAGCCTGCGATTTTGATGGTGGTTAGCCTCTGGAAAAAGTAAAAGGGCCTCTTCTTTATTAAGCAACTGGTAGCATTGCTCAAATATATCATGATTGTGTGCTAAAGCATTACGACCATCCCGCCAGCGATAAATAGGCATCATGTTCAATGACTTAAAGAATGCCTTCATGTAGGAAGAACGAAAGACATCTGCTCTCGCTAAGAAATGGATGAGCCTAGGGCTTGAGGTAACTATCAAAAGCGCATCCAAAAACGCATTTTGGTGATTCACTGTAAACAGCACCGCTCCTGTATCCGGAATATTGTCCAGGCCTTTAATTTCGATTTGGTGAAAGTATCGATTCAAAACCCATGCTACCAACCAGCGCAAGCTTTTATACCAGATACTCATAGTGCCGCTTGGGTTTGGGTCTGGCGAGACCAATACCAACCAATACTAAGCCCTGAAATGATGTGCCAAATTCCCCACCAGGCTGCAATGATAGCCATGCCTCCAAGGCCGTCAAAAAACGTAAAGATCAACAACAGGCCCAGGCCAGAATTTTGGATGCCGGTTTCAATGGTTAAGGTTTTACGGTCTTCTCGAGACAATGAAAAGAGCCTCGCAAGGACATAACCAGATGTAAGGGCCATTCCGTTGTGAACCAACACAATGAAAATAACTACGTGAATAACTTTCAAGAAAATGTCTAAGTTCATGGAGAAGGCAATGGCAACGAAGGCTACAAAAATTAGGATTGATAGGGGCTTTAACCATTTTGACATTTTCGTAGCAATTTCAGGCCGAATCTTTCGAAACCACATGCCTAATATCAGTGGAATTCCTAAAATCAAGGCAATGGTTTGAAATATTTCCCAAGGGCTTATGCTTACCGTTTTTAGAATGGCCGCGGTTGGAGGATACAAGCCACCCCAAAATTGAAGATTAAAAGGAGTCATGAAAATGGCTGTGACAGTAGCAAATGCTGTAAGACTCACACTCAATGCTGCATTTCCTTTGGCCATGTGAGTCATAAAGTTTGAAATATTCCCGCCAGGGCAAGCCGCTACTAAAATCATTCCTAAAGCAATGCTTGGTTTGGGTTGAATCAACAATATTAAAAGAAACGTTAAAGCCGGAAGTAAAATGAACTGGGAGAATATTCCCAAGAGTGAAGCCTTAGGAAATTGCCAAAGCCGTTTAAAATCCGCAGGTCGGAGGTCCAAGGCTACCCCAAACATTATAATAGCCAGACATAAATTGAGCAGCCAAAGCGCGTCTCGACTGAAATGAATTTGAATGGCATCAATATCCATAGATATAGGGTTGGTGCATTTAAATATAGGAAATACCCTCTGATTTCAAACTATGTCACTAAGGATAGAAGGCAGATCCATGGGTTTGCTTTACTATTAATCTTCCCATTAATGGCCATCGTGCAAGTGTAACTAACATGTCCATGGCAGCTTTGGTTTGGAAGGCATCTTGTAGTTTTCTTCCGATAGCCAGTCGATACGAAAAATTAGCTTTCCAGGCCCTGGTATACTCTTTTTCCAGCTGTTCTCGGGAGTAGTTGTTGTTCTTAAAATAAGTCAAAATGGAGGTCGAAAGTAAATGAGCGGAACGAATAGCCATAGCCATCCCATTGCCACATAGGGGTGTTATTAAGCCAGCAGCATCTCCTGACATAAGCAAATGCTTCTCCACTGCTTGTTTGGGTTTGAAGGATATTTCATTTATGACCAAGGGCTGATCAAAGAGAAACTCAGCTTCTTGGAACAATCTATTTAAGTGAGGGTTCTGGCCCAGCACATTTTTTTCCATAGTGGCAATGTCTCCGGATTTTTTCAGATTGTCTCGATGCGTTAGATAACAAACGTTTAATTTTCCTTGCTCCACTTGACTCACGCCACAATACCCTTTTTCAAAATTATGCAGAGCAATTTCATGAGGTTCCCATGGGTATTTTACGTGGTACTTTACACCAACGTAAGGTGAGCGTTGTTCCATAAAGGAGCGCTGTAAATATTTGTCCAAAAGAGATCGTTTTCCAAAAGCCCCTTTGACTATTTCACTTGAAAGTTCTGTACCATCATATAAAACCACCTGAAAACGTTTTTGGCTATATGTCACCGAAACCACTTTTGATTCTAATTTGAAATCGACTCCGCTATCCAAAGCTTGATGATACCAAAACAGATCTAATTGATGTCGACTAATACCAAAGCCACCTAAAGGCAGCGACAAAGTGCTGAGTCGGCCTTGGTGTGTACTAATTTTCAAAGTATTGATTTGAGCGGGAGCCATATGTCTGGGGTAAAGCCCCAGAGACTTCAAATACGGAGTGACTTCATGAGAAATGTATTCTCCGCATACTCTATGAAACGGGTAATGTTTTTGTTCAATTAGTAAGACACGAATGCCCGCTCGTGCCAATAAAATGGCATTTAGAAGGCCTGCAAGCCCTCCCCCGATTACTATTACTTGAAGCGTATTCGTCATACTTTTTGCCAATCCTCCTAAGAGCCTTTTAGTCAAATGTTTATAGCAAAGAACCTGCTCTGCAAAAGAAATAAATTAAACTTTTGCCTTAGAAAATCGTTATTACTACCCCACTTAAACACTTTTTTTAACCTTAAACCCACAGCTATGGAACGAATTACTGATTCCAGCGGACACTATCACTATAGGAGCCAACTTTTGTCCACTCCCATCCCACATGTAATTAAGGTACTAATGATCGGCAATAATCCCAGAGAAATGGGATGCTTAAGTGATCATTTAAGAAAGTTTATATGGAAAAAGTTTAAAGTAACAGCCACTTTTGATTTAAAGCAAGGCACAACATTGGCCAATTCTCAAAAGCCCGATTACATACTGCTTGACGGGTCCTTTGATCAAGAAGCGCTAAGCCATTGGGTAAAGAATTTGAGAAGAAGCCGGCAATTTAAACACACCGCCATTGCCCTATTGAAGGAAAACAATTTAGAACAATTGGTAATACCAGGGGTACAAGATTATCTATTAAAAGAAACCATAGTTTCCGATACCTTTGCTTTAAAGGTTATTAACGCCATAAGACTGAAAGTAAAGGAAAATGCCAAAGCCCTAACAAACAAGATTCCCTCAGGAATTTCCACCTGGTTGTCTTGGGGGCCTAACGAAAAGAAAGTAGTGTCCTAACTAGAGAATTCTGGAAAGATGAAAATTGCGTTTTAATTTTTCTTCATCTCTTAATATTATCATTCTAATCTTCTTACCCTCTCTGTTACGAAAGAAGTTGTTGACTTCTGCCAAAGTTAAATGCCTGGCGGGGTGTCCGTTTATACCGACGATTACATCACCAACCTTCAGGTCAACGGAGGCCGCGGGAGAAGTTTCACTGATATCGCTTATCTCAAATTTGTCGTATTTGATTCCTGTAACTTTTATCTCTAAACCGCTCATATTATACTCAAACTTATGTCGGAAATTTCGATTTCGTTTATAGTATAAATTACCGTTGAAGTAATCGAAGATGACGGTAAAACGGCTCATGATACCTCCACCAAGGGTACCCTGCCTACCCGTTTTCTCTAATATTTTGATAAAGCTACCTTGGTCCGGCCATGAGGCAATTACATCTTCAAATAGGTGTTTGCCAAAGCTGGCACTTTGCAAGCGCGCCACATGACCGTATATAGGACCTCCAAGTCCTCTACCTAAATTTGTACGAATCTTTTTAGCGGGTAGCACAAGATCTTTGTGGGAGTCCAAGTCTAGAAGCAAGGAATGGCTGGCACCAGTGTCCAACATAAACTTCGACTCAATGGCGACTCCATCCACTGTGGTTATGGTTGTGTATATGTATGGTTTGGTATCTTCAATACTTAGAGGTATGGATTTGCGCCATTTTTTGGGCTTGTACGAATACGGTTCATGGAGTTTTAGAATTTTATCGTCATAATCAATTTCGACAATAAACCTGCTAAACAGTTCGTATCCAAGAATGCCATGAACATCGGTACCCAGATAGTTTTTAAGCTGTAGATAATCTTCTTCCAATACGAGTAGTGCTTGTCCTTGACCTACTACGCCAGGTAGTTTTAAAGATATCCCATTAGCAACATAAGCGGTTATTTCTCTTTCTCCATCTGCCCCTACCAAGGGAATTTTTCGGTCGTAGCTAATATTGAGAATATCACTAAATGTTCGATCGGTTAAAATGGAAGTTCTGACTCCCGTATCTACTACAAACCGGAGGGGCATGCGATGGTTCAGGATTACTGGGATTACAATTAAATTATTATGACTTTCGAAGGGGATCTCAACGCTGGTTTT
>JAJCYK010000600.1 GCA_029262935.1 Cytophagales bacterium
GGTCAGAAGACATTCCAATCAATCAGATCAGCTCGATTAGTTTCAAACGTAAACGAAACTACTTCTTTGCAATCAGTGGACTTGGATTCGGTTTAATATTATTGGGTGCAACACTCTTGAACTTAAGGGGCTTTGGTGGACTCGAATTACTGATAACCCTTGCGATTTCGACAATTGGAATCCTTGCAGGAATTGCTAACTGGATTGGTCATCACCTTATTGTTATTAACATCTCTGGAAAAGATAGAAAACCCATCAAAGTAGAAATGTCTAAAACTAAAGAGGGGTATGAATTTGTTAAGATGGTAAAGAAGATTCTGTTTGAATAGATATTACCTGTTTATTGAAATTATTAAATAAAGTTTGGTTTTCGATGAAATCAGTAATGACCATGTTTCTAATACTTATGTCAATGGACCTTGGGATTTCACAAGAATTGGACTCGATAGAGGCCAGAATTGATAGCTTAAGATTTTTGGAGTCTTCCATAGTTACTGAAATTGACGACCTTAGGTCCCAAAAAGAAGCAATTCCCCAGCAAATTAACAAACTAGAGTTAGATAAACTTAACCTTCAAATTGGGGAGGTTATTGCAGAAACAGTAACGAGCACCTCAGGAGGTATTCTAAGAGCAAGCCCAAGTGCTTCCAGCAAAATGATTTCCAAGATCCCAGGGAACTACATCATTAAGATTTACAATTCTTATAAGCAACCGTATTTTAAAATAAAATACAAAGAGCAAATCGGATATTTGAGTTATGGATCAATAGAATTAAATCCAACGCTTGAGATTATTATAAAGAATAATAAGAAAACTCAAATAAGGAAAATCGATTCCAAATATAGAAGTTCAAGAAGGACATATCGTAGAGGACCCCGAGGAGGCTGTTATTATATTAACTCGAATGGTAACAAAACGTATGTTGCTAGATCCATCTGTAATTAATTGATTCAACGGAATAGCTAATGTTTTGAATACAACCGTACCAAAAAATATCAAATCATGACATTAATTTTAGGATATACGCATAAGCAAATTCCATGTATGATATCGGACTTACTTCTTTCAGCTGAAGTACCAACCACTGATATACCAATCCCTGCTTCCGGTAAAGAGTCTGATTCCCTACCGATTAAAGAATGGACACATTACCCAGCAGGGCTAAAACAAAAGTTAGTAGTCGTTGGCCCACATATGATGATAGCTTTTGCGGGACTGTTAAATAAAGCTATGGAAGCAATTAATTTAATAAAAAAGGAGTATGATAATAAAGACCCTAAAAACATTGACCAACTTATTGAAGTAACAAAAGTTATAGGTGGAGTAAATTTAGATGATTGTGCCCTAATTTGTTTATTAGTAATTCAAAATGAATGGAGGTTAAGGACTATTAATTCCTTTAGTTATGATCTAGTAAATGGGGATAAATTAGATGTTGCTGGTGACGGTATTGATTATGGATTAGAACTGTTTAATCATTCATTTGATCC
Source organism: Cytophagales bacterium (assembly GCA_029262935.1). Lineage (GTDB taxonomy): Bacteria > Bacteroidota > Bacteroidia > Cytophagales > Cyclobacteriaceae > JAJCYK01. Next base: position 1,492 of record JAJCYK010000600.1, read on the forward strand.
CGATAACAGTAACGATTGGAACCATTCGCTTCTAAGATTATTGTCAGCTGCTGGTCGATTGTGGTTTTGGGATTTGACTGGTTCAAGCATTGAAAATGCTTTCGGTGGTGGTTATGAAATTGCAATTAAACAGCAAGGGTCAATTCAAAAAATTGGAGATATATTGTATAGCAACTTTGTGTATTTACCTGGGAAGGGTATAGGAGGGGTAGGCATTTTTAAAAAGGTGGATTATCTCGATGATATTCTTGTTCTTAGAATAATTGAAACATATTCAGATCCTTCTAAGAGCACGTTTGAGATTGTTTTGAAACGGGCAAGCATGTACGTAATTTTACCACACCAAGATGCCACAAAACCCGAATTGTCTACATTACTCAAAGGTTTACCAGACCTAAACGCGACATACTCGGTGATTCATGTGTGTATTAATAGTTCGGACCCAAATAAAGACCCGCATTCATCTACTCTTGTTAAAATACCACATGGCAGAGGAAATGGCCCCATTCAATTTCAGTATAATACTGATACTGATTCAAGTCTTCCTAGCAGCTTATTTATAACAAATGAGACTCAATTGGAATTAGTAGAAACTGTAAAATCAGTACTTGAGAAGGCTGGTGAAACATATATATAGCTATTTTCTGAAAGGATTTTAGATACTAAGTATTTAAAAAATATCCATCGTCGAATCTTCAAAACTTTGCCTATAATCAAATTCTAGAACTAACGCAAACTGACCAAATTTTAATCATTAGTCCCCCATGTCAAGAACTGAATTAATAATCCCACTGACAGACTAAGTGCCTTTCAAAATGCCAGGAGATTTTCCGTGCGATATAAAAGGTGCTTTAATAAAAATAACTAAATAATGAAAAGAAAAACCATTTCTAAAAAGATGCAAATAGCTATCTTGAATAGAGATCATTGGCATTGTAGATACTGCCTAAATCCTGTTTTCTTTGGTCCAACATTAAAGCTTCTTCATAAAATCAGTCCGGGTCACAGTTACTATCACCCGAATGGTAAACAAGGTCAAATGATTCGATTATTTTTTTATAGGTGGGCTTCAGTTGATCATGTGGTTCCATTTTCCAAAGGTGGACCTGACTCAATGGATAATTTTGTGACCGCTTGCTGGGAATGTAACATGAAATTAAACGATAAGGAACACAATCAAGGAAAGCCCAAGCTAAATGAAATTCCGCCAGAGCTGATTGATCTTAATTGGGACGGCTTTTCTTCAATATATCCTACTCTACCAAAAGCTGAAAGTGGCTGGCTAAAGCAGCTTGAAGGAATCAAATAGAGGATCGTAGTGAAATGATTCTTTATTTCCGATGAAGATCATCAAAGAAAGGAAGTAGGTTACTAGAGTGTCACCTAAATAAGTGACAAAAGGTAATTGAAAGATCTATCAGTCAGTCCAGTCGTATATTTTTCACATCCTTACATTTATTCTTTGGGTTTCTATCATTGTGCTCATTCAAAATTAGTAATCTGAGCATGGTGCTATTTTTAAGAACCTCATCTCTAATTTCTAGTGTACGCTTTACTTCTTTTGATGTATTATCATCAAATACAAGTTCATAAGTAACGGATTGCGGCATTGTTAACAGGTTGTGAATTTTTACATATGTGGATATTTTAAGTTAAAGTATGTG
>JAJCYK010000601.1 GCA_029262935.1 Cytophagales bacterium
CCATATTTAACTCCTGAATTATACCCCCTTCAATAGCATCCAGAAAATATGTTTCAATAGGTTGTACCACACCGGTTTCGGGAATCCATTCCTGAAAGTCACCATGAACTACTTGAGAAATAGTAATTTTGTCTTTTTCGACATTCAGCTTTGATCGGTGATCTGCAAAAACCAGGGTATATAGAACAAAGAACAACAGAGCACCAGCGCCGGCAATTGTCAGCAACCTTTTTGTAGTCCAGGTTTTCTTTTTTAATTGGCGGTCCATGCTCATAACGATGCTTTTAATTCTAGATAATGCCAACAAATATGCCAAAGCTGTTTTCCTTTAAAATCGTCGGTTTTGGATATAAAGTCGCACGCTGACGTACTAATATGTTCGCTGGCGAACGTTAGACCCAGCTTAAATAGCTATAGGATCGACATATAGTACAGGTATGAATTTTGTTTCAACTATTATCCATATTGAGAATATATCGTATCTTATTTGACCTATATGACAAATACCAGGCAAGGAAATATATTAGTGGTGGACGACGATGCAGATGTACTTGATGCAGCAAAGCTGTATCTGAAGCGTCATTTTGCCCAGATTGATACAACCTTAGACCCTCAAACCATTCCAGACCTCCTGCGTCAACAGAATTATGACGTGATCTTGCTGGACATGAATTTTACGAAGGATTTAAATAGCGGCAAAGAAGGGTTTTTCTGGTTGGATCAAATCCTCAAACTGGACCCTTCTTCTGTGGTAGTAATGGTAACCGCTTACGGAGATGTGGAGCTGGCAGTCAGGGCCATAAAGGAAGGGGCAACTGACTTTGTAGTCAAGCCATGGGAAAACAAAAAACTGTTGGCCACTGTCCTATCAGCCATGAAATTAAGAGAGTCTAGATTAGAATCAGATAAGCTACGCTCCTGGCAAAAGCAAGTCAATGAGGATATTGCCAAGCAATCACATGATATTATTGGCCAGAGTGATCCCATGTTGCGCCTTTATGAAACCATTAGGCAGGTGGCGAAAACCGATGCCAACGTATTAATATTAGGAGAAAACGGTACAGGTAAAGAACTTATAGCGCATGCCATTCATCGCAATTCGAAAAGAGCCAGTGAAGTGTTTGTGAACGTGGATTTGGGTGCATTAAGCGAAACACTCTTCGAAAGCGAATTGTTTGGGCATGTCAAAGGTGCTTTTACCGATGCTAAAGAGGATCGGTCAGGACGCTTTGAAATTGCATCAGGAGGCACCATATTCTTGGATGAGATAGGAAACCTTTCCACGGCTATGCAGGCGAAGTTATTAACCGTATTACAAAGTAAAGAGGTCGTACGATTAGGATCCAACAAAGTAATACCCGTTGATGTGAGGCAGATATTCGCTACAAACATGGATCTTCACAAAATGGTCGGCGAACAGTCCTTCCGACAGGATCTACTGTACCGGATTAACACCATTGAAATTCAGGTGCCTCCATTGAGACAACGTCAAGAGGACATTCCCTTGTTGGCAGAGTATTTCTTACAACACTATGTAAAGAAATATCAAAAGAGCATCCGTTCATTGAGTGAAGCTGCTTTAAAACGCATGCAAAAATACAATTGGCCGGGTAATGTCAGGGAGCTTCAGCACGTCATGGAGCGCGCAGTAATTATGAACAAAGGCTTCACCTTGCATGCGGAAGATTTATTTATAAACACCCGCCTGGCAGAAGATACCGAAAACCAGGAGAACGTGATCATTTCCAACTTCAACTTGGAGCATGTGGAGCGGATAATGATTCAAAAGACTCTGAAAAAAAATCTGGGTAGTGTAACTAAAGCAGCTAAAGAGCTAGGCTTAACCCGTACTTCCCTCTACCGTCGCATGGAAAAATATGGTTTTAAAGAACTTTAGATTACAAGTACTTGTCAGATCCATTACTCTAGCGGTATTTTTAGCAGGGTCGGCTTACTTCTTCTTATACGATCAACCGATTCTGACGGTATTATTTTTGATCATTGCAGGAATCTCAGTACAAAGCTTGATTTACTACGTTGAGTCTACCAATCGCAAAGTTACCTTCTTCTTCGAGTCTATCGAAAATTCAGATTTTACGGTAAAATTTAGCAGAGACAACAAACTTGGGGGAGCATTTAAGGATTTGAATGCGGCATTTAACCGAGTTTTTGACGCTTTTAGAGAAGTCAGGGCGGAGAAAGAGGAACATTGGAACTATTTGAATACGGTAGTGCAATACGTACGCGTAGGGCTGCTGTCTTTTGACAAAACTGGTAAAATTGAACTGTTTAATAATGCGGCCATCAAGCTTCTTGGTACTCCTTACCTACAGAATATCCAACAGTTAAAACAGTATTACCCGGATCTTTTGAATGTGTTACAAGAAATTGGGCCCGGGGAGAATGCTCTGTTTCAAAGATCCATGGAAAACGATGAATTGCAGCTGTCAATTACGGCTACGGAACTGAGACTGAGAGGCAAATCCTTTAAGTTGGTTTCATTGCAAGACATCCAACCAGAGCTACAGCAAAAAGAAGTGGAATCCTGGCAGAATCTAACTAAGGTGCTACGGCATGAAATAATGAATTCCATCACTCCCATCACTTCTAATGTAGAGACACTAAATGAAATGCTGGCAGAGGAGTTAGCTGAGGCCAATGATCAACCTCTTTCTACAGAGACCGTGCAAGATATATCAAAAGCATTGTTGACTATTGAAAAAAGGAGCAAGGGATTGATCCATTTTGTCAATGCCTATAGAAGTTACTCCAGCATACCCCAGCCCAAGGTAACCCATATTAAAGTAACCACATTGCTAGAGCGATTAGATCAATTGTTTCGTATCGAAATGCAAAAAGCTTCTGTGGCATTTGAGCATACGGTTTATCCCAAAAAACTGCAATTGTTGGCTGACCCAGAATTAATTGAAACGGTGTTGATAAATCTAATAAAGAATGCCTTAGAAGCTTGCAAAGGAGTAAGCATACCAAAAGTCGAATTAACCAGTGGTCGGGACAGCAACGGCCGGATATACATCAGTGTATCTGACAATGGACCAGGAATTATCTCTGAGGCAGTCGACAAAATTTTCGTTCCGTTCTATACTACTAAAAAGCAAGGCTCTGGCATTGGGTTGAGCTTGTCACGACAAATAATGCATCTGCATCAAGGTACCCTAAAAGTACGTTCAGATACAGAGACCAAAGAAACCGTCTTCGTGCTTAAATTTTGAATTGCTACAGTGGTATGGCCCCCTTGAGCTCTTGTACTCAAGCAAATCAACTTTGAAATCAAAAACCTTTTTAAATCTTTACCGTACTACTAAACTAGTACACTAGAACAGAATATGATAACTGTAAAAGATCTAGCCTATGCATATCCAAAGCAACCGCTGTTGTTTTCGGATTTGAATTTAGA
>JAJCYK010000602.1 GCA_029262935.1 Cytophagales bacterium
ATCAATCATAACATGAGTAGCGGCACCCATTTTCTGCTGCTGGTGAAAAGCAACTTTTAATTCCTTCTTATTGGGGAAATAATACAAAAGCTCTTTCCAAATAAGGTCCTGTTGGGCTCCGTAAATTTGTAGCAAGAGAAATCCCCGAGGTGTTCGTGAATAGTCAAAAAATACCTCGGTACTGTCCATGTTAGTGAAAATGCTTTTCTCTTGTTTATACCCCTGGGATCCAGTCAGTTTAATTTTCAATTCTTCTTTGCCTGCTTGCCCTTTAATATTCAAACTTAGACCCTTTGACTTCGCATGGGCAACCACTGATATTCCTTCATTTAGCCCGGGTGGAATATCTTGTTGTAATGGATAGTCCATTAGACGTAATTGGTACTGGTGGCCACTATCTGATTGAAACAAAATTTCAGACAGACCGAGGGCATCAGTTTCGAATTCTGATACTTTTTGCCCCTTTTCATCAAAAATCTCACCTGCAACTGCCACCCCGTAGCCATCGATATCCTGAACCTCCACCAACAGCCTCTGAGAACGACCGTTGAGTATTTTGCCTTTAGTATAGACTTCTATGCTAGCCGGGGGAAGAACATCACTAATATCATCTTCTTCTGCTTGAATTACGGCCAGGTCCTGCTTGTATAAGATTTCGTTGGTAGCTTTTGGGTAGGAAATTAATAGTTGGTACATACCTTCCTCGCGCAAACCTGATAAAGGAAAATTAAAGTTTGCCGTTTCTCCGAAGGGGATCAATTGCCGTAGAACGGGATCACCACTAGGAGCCTGCAAAGCAACTTCCAAGGGGTGATTGATTTGCTGACAAGGTTTTAAGACTACTGCTTCCCCTCTTATGGTATCACCTACGAAGTAGTAAGGCCTATCTGTAATTATACCGGCACATGGGTTTATTTGAGCTTGTGAATGCAAGCTCATCAACACGAGTAAAACTCCTAACCTAGCGCTCATCATTTAGTTAAATTCTTCTGGTTTTGTCCCTACAGCATTTGGATAAACGTCTACACAAACTCCTGGAATAAGCTCCAGGATGGGTATGGTGGTGTTCGTGAGGGTGCGATTGAAAACCAAACTACATTTGTTCGTGGCGGAGGCCCCAAAGTACCCAAAGGCTTGTGGTCCTGTACTATTCCTATTGGATATATTGCCTCTTACCGATACGATTTGCGGGTCGAAGATCGTACCGGTTATTTGCAATTGATCTTGGATGGAAGACCAAAAGTCATAGCCTTCCGCTGTTAAAGAAAATACCGTCGTCTCTACAAAGTACTCGTCTCTAAAATCATAAGGAATAGCGGCAGTTTCAATGGTAAATCCCTGATCTAACCCCTGATTACTACCGGCATAAATTTGGTTATTTACCGGTATTCTGAAATCCCAGCATTCTTCACACCCCCCACAATCTCCACCCGGGTCGGAGAATACATGTGCAATTCCTCTTGTAAAGGTTCGAAAGAAGAAATCTTGACTTCCATCGTTAGGCACATCCACAAGCACATTGTGTGCCCCCGTCTTTACCTTGGTGTCGGGGTCGATTAACTCTTCGAATTCTACTGATATCCCGTCAATAGGCACGCTCATAGGTAGTAGTTGCGAGGAGGAGATGTACTGTTCGCCATCATTTGTAGTTACCTCAAGTGTATAGAAAACTCCTACAATGCCTGTAAATCCTGGATCTGCGGGAAAATATTTGCCTGGTGTACTTTCACTAAAGGAGTGAGTCAACCCTTGACTGTCCAATACCTGTACCAAAGCACCGGTTCCTAGTAAGTTAGAACCAACTCCTTGTATATTGGAGGTAGTACTAATGTTTATAAAGCTCATTCCGGGTTGATCACCGACCAGTCCTTCAATGGCAACTTTTGGTTCTATATCGCCAATATCCACTGCCAACGGGTCCACACATGCTGCTAGGATCAAAAAGATCAATAAGCTTAGGATTCTCAACATCATTTTAGCTGCAGGTTATAAGTTAATGATGGAAACGCGGTGCCTAACACGGATAATTGAAATACCCGTGGTGAAATTCCATTGGGAGCATTCAAATAAACAGAGAACGGGTTTTTCCTGGCATAAACGTTATATATAGAGAAGGTCCAACTGTGTTCGAATTTTTTGTTTTTCTTATTACTGCCCTTCAGTGTTACTGCTAGGTCCAACCGATGATAATCCGGAATCCTGAAGTTGTTGCGTTCGATGTCACTGAACACCCGTACACCGCCTAAAAAGAATGAGGAACCGGGAAGGGTTACTGGCCTGCCTGAATTTAATGTGAATGAACTTGAAAGGGTCCACAGACGGCTTAGTTTAATTTCATTGTCCACCGACAATTGGTGTGGTCGATCGAAATTTGCTGCAAAAAAGGATCCTTCGTTAAGTTGTTCCTGAGGAAAAGGACTATTAAAAGATACTTCCGATTTGGAATAGGTATAACCAAGGCGCCCTTTTAGGGTACCACTGGTTTTAGCTATGCTAAACTCTAATCCACTAGATCGCGCGCTTCCTTGTAATACGTTGTCAACAATCTCTTCATTTAGTAGCACTTGCGTGCCATCTTGAAAATCGATGATGTCTTCAATTTCTTTGTAGAACCCTTCAATAGAGGTCTCATAAGCATTGTTGTTAAAGTTTTTAAATATTCCTAGGGTCACTTGATCACCCACCAATGGATTTAAACTGGGTCCTGAAAGTCTCCAAGGATCGGTGGGCAGCGAAGCAACCGTGTTTGAGAGCAAATGAATGTACTGCCTGGTTCTATTATATCCCACTTTGAGGGCGGTATTTGGATTCAGGGTATAGTTAATGGCAGCCCGAGGTTCAATACCAGAACTTATTTTTTCAATTTCTCCTTTCTCTAAACTTAAAACGTCTATTATACTTAACCCGGACCTGGGCAAGTTTGGATCATAGATAGGATAATCTCCAGCCCCTACTATATGGAATTGCGAATAGCGCAGCCCCAGCATCACATTCAGGTTGGGCGTGATGGACAGATTGTCAGAGATAAATACGGAGGTTTCCAGGGCTTTTTCGTCCGGCAGGAATTTGGGAATGACACCCGACCCATTCGTAGCCGTTCTGGATCCCCCGCTTGCCTGGTAATAGTTGAAGTCAATACCTGCTTCAATCTCATGCCCAATCCAACTGCTGTGATGATAGATAACTTTGGAATGAATCTGTTTTATGCCATTCTTAATATCCGACTCTTGCCCCGCAAGACTGTTAAGCAAGTTGGCCTGATAGTCTGAATAGGCGCTGGAGACTGTTAAGGTATTTTGACCTGGGAATACATGCTCATACCGTAAGGAAACGGCTGTTGTGCTATATTCAAATACCGTGTCTTCTGCGAAGCTAAAGTCATCCATACTAGCGTAAGCTGTGGCTTCCAATAAATTGCTCTCATCAAAGACGTAGTCGAATTTGGCATTGATGTCAAAATAACTCGCGCTACTTTTCCTAATGGTTTGGTTATCGACTTTATCAATAATCCAACCGGGATAGGCAGCCCGACCCGCCAGGATTAAACCGGACTTTCCCTTTGCCAAGGGAACATCGACAAATAACTTACTGGTCACAAATCCGGCGCTTGCTTTTAGCTTCACATGGTCTTTGTTTGAGGTTTGTTGGCGTACTTCCAACACCGAAGAAATCTTGCCACCATAACGGGCCGGTATCCCGCCTTTATGTAAAGTGAAGCTTTGGATCATGTCAGGGTTAAAGACGGAAAAGAACCCCAGTAAGTGAGAAGAATTATAGAGTGGAATATTGTCCATCAAAATGAGGTTCTGATCAAGGTTCCCTCCCCGTACATTAAATCCCGTTGCGCCTTCTCCTACGGTAGCCACCCCAGGTATGGTGATCACGGCCCTGCTAACATCCACTTCCCCTAAAAAAGCCGGCATGCTGCTCAAAGTCTCAATATTTACAGTGACTCTCCCGCTGTTGGTCCCAGTAATATT
>JAJCYK010000603.1 GCA_029262935.1 Cytophagales bacterium
TCTCTTCTGTTCATTGATTAGTCATTTACTTGAGCGTGGTCGTCTGGGTAGCGCTTCTGGATATGTGAATCATAAACCACATCCCTGAAATTCTTGTGCAGATTTATGGGGTCATATGGAAACAGTTGCACAAACAATACCGCAGTGATCTCATTTACTGGATCTATCCAAAATAAGGTACTGGCTGCTCCATCCCAAAAAAATTCGCCCACAATTCCCATGTTTTCCTCCGATGATGCTGGTTCTCTCAGTCGAACCGCGAAATCAATACCAAAACCCACTTGCCCTTTACCTGGCAACCAGGAACGTTCCTCTACGCTGTCAGACAAATGATTTGTGGCCATCAAGCGTAGGGTCTCAGGTTTTAAAATAGTGGCGCTGTCCAAGGTCCCTTCATTTACCAACATTCTGGCAAATTTCATATAATCATCTAAAGTCGATGTTAGACCAGAACCTCCTGGAGTCATGGGCCATACATTAAAATTAAAAGCATGTGCTTCTTCATCGGGAATCCTATTCAATACACCCTCTTCACTGCGACGATAAATTGCGGCCAGCCGCTTTCTGTCGTCCTCAGGAACATAGTAACGTGTTTCTTTCATACCCAGAGGGTCCAAGACATGTTCTCTTACATAGTCTCCATAGGCTTGTCCAGAAATTCTTTCTACCAACAAAGCTTGTACATCCACACAAGGACCATACTCCCATTGGGCTCCCGGGTGAAACCAGAGAGGAACACTTGCCAATTTTTCGGCCATCTCGGTTAAGGTATTTTCCTGATTCCTGGCATCGGCATTCCCAATCATCTCGCTTAGTCCAGGTATGTTGTTGTTATTACCGAACCCAGCAGTATGACGGGTTAAGTCACGGATGGTCATGGGGCGATCCGCTGGCATCACCCTTACCTGTCCCGTGGCATCTACTCCATGGTAGACGGGCATATTGGTGAATTCAGGTATGTATTTAGAAACGGAATCGTCCAACTGAAATGCACCCACCTCATAAAGTGTCATCAATGCGGTACCGGTTATGGGTTTGGTCATAGAATAAATTTTAACCAGCGTTTGGCGATTCATGGGTACTTGATTTTCTATATCCGCATACCCAAAAGCATTAAAATAAACTTCTTGACCCTTCTCATAGATTAAAGCCGATACTCCCGCCAAATCTCCAGAGGATATAAAACCGCTTAAGGTTGAATCTATCTTGGCTATGCTGGTAGTATCTACTAAATACCTTACCACCTTTTGATGTTCAGTTGAAGGTGATTGCTTGCAAGATCCAACGGTTAATAACACCAGCAGTAGTAATTTGAAAATCTGCTTCATTCTATAGCACTTATTTTTTGGATTACTAAAATGACTACAAAGGTTCAAATAAGCAATTAATAGCGTCATTTAAGTCTAGAACCTACTTGTTATAGTGTTTGATCATCTATCCAAAACTCATTGAATCGTGCCATCAAAACTAAAATTCAAAGAAAACATTAGAGAAATATTTAAAGTACGTGTTAGGTTTTATAAATTAAATGTCAAATCTATACCAACTACTTTATGGCAAACCTTAACATTAAAGCAGAAGATCTAAACACTTATGATGCCATTGTCGTGGGATCTGGTATAAGTGGTGGATGGGTCGCCAAGGAATTATGCGAAAAGGGGCTAAAGACCCTGGTTTTGGAAAAGGGCCGTATGGTGGAACATTTGAAAGATTACCCTACTATGAATAATGAACCGTGGGATCTTGAGTTGCGGGGTGGACTTAATTATGAAGACCAGCAAAAACACCACGTGCCTCATAGTATAGGCTTCGTAGGAGAAAACAACAAGCATTTTTACACCAATGATTTAGACAATCCCTATACGGAAGTAAAACCATTCATTTGGATCCGTGGACACCAAGTGGGAGGCCGTTCTTTGTTATGGGGGCGGCAGTGTTATCGGTGGAGTGATTTGGATTTTAAAGCCAATGCTATGGATGGGCATGGTGTAGATTGGCCTATTAGATATAAGGACTTAGCCCCATGGTATGAGTATGTAGAAAAGTTTGCCGGGATAAGTGGCGAAGCTCTGGGTCTCCCACATTTACCGGATAGTCATTTTATGCCACCTATGGAGTTAAATGCAGTAGAAAAACATACTCGGGAGAGGATAGAAAAAGAGTTCCCTGGCAGGCATCTTACCATAGGTAGGGCGGCACATCTTACAGAGCAACTCAATGGTAGAGGGCCATGCCAATACAGAAATAAATGTTCCCGCGGCTGTCCACATCGCGCTTACTTTAGTAGTGTTACTGTTACTTTACCCGCAGCCGATGCCACAGGAAATTTAACCATCCGTCCTCATTCGGTGGTAGAGTCCATTCTCTACGACAAAGAAACCAACAGAGCTACGGGTGTACGGGTGATTGATGCGGAAACAAGTGAAGTAGAAGAGTTCTATGCCAAAATCATTTTTTGCAATGCCTCTGCTTTAAGTACCACTGCCATTTTATTGAGGTCTACTTCTGATCGGTTCCCAAATGGCATGGGCAACGACAGTGGGGAACTTGGACACAACTTGATGGATCATACCTATAAAGTTGGTGCTATGGGTACCATGGATGGCTTTGAAGATCAATACCACCATGGCGGTAGACCTAATGGGATATACATACCGCGCTATGTCAACTTAAATGAAGCAACTAAATCGGGAAAATTTGTTCGAGGATTTGGTTATCAAGGAGGTGCCTCCAGGTCCAATTGGAGCGTTGGCATTAACAGTAACGAATATGGTGAGGATTTTAAAAAAACACTTGCACAAGCTGGGCCTTGGGGTATGTTCATCACGGGGTTTGGTGAGTGTCTTCCCAATCACGACAATAAGGTATCACTAAATTATGAAGTAAAAGACAAATGGGGATTGCCCACTCTAAATTTAGATTGCGAGTTTAAGGAAAATGAGCTAGCGATTAATAAGCAGATAAAAGAAGACGCAGTAGAAATGTTGGAACGGGCTGGTTTCAAAGATATAATGGCATTTGATAATCAAAGCCCTCCGGGACATGGGATACATGAAATGGGTACCGCCCGCATGGGCCGAGATTCAAACTCCTCGGTATTGAACGCACACAATCAAATTCATGCCGTAAAGAATGTGTTTGTAACCGATGGAGCGTGTATGACTTCCTCATCCTGTGTAAACCCATCCTTGACTTATATGGCTTTGAGTGCCCGGGCGGCAAACCACGCCGTAGCAGAAGCAAAAAAGAACCACTTGTAGTTATGAATAGAAGAAACGCACTTAAAAATACCGGCCTTTTAATGGGAATTTCCGTGTCCATTTCTAGCCTGGGTCCTTGGCTTCAATCGTGCCAAGAAACAGAGCGCCTGGCTTGGGAACCACAGTTCTTTACAGCAGAGGATGCAAAAACAGTCACAGCAATTGTAGATATCATGTTACCGCGTACAGACACTACGGGAGCTATAGATTTAAAAGTGGATCTATTTGTCTACCTCATGTTTAAAAAAGCGTTATCTCCTGAGGATCAGCAGCACGTACGAGCAGGCGTTGGTCGCTTTAGCACGATCTGTCAAGATATGTTTAGCGAAGTATTTACTAAGCTAAGTCGGGACCAACAAGACCAAGTGCTGGCACAAGTTGGTGCTGACACCAACAAGTTTAACCCCAGCATTTGGGGTAGCACACTAGGTGTCCAAGCACCTATTGATTTTTATAGAAGAGTAAGACAATTCGCTTTGCTAGGATACTATACCTCTCAAGAAATCATAAAGGTGTAGTGTAAGTGGGGCTCTCTACCATTAATTGGGGCTTAGGCTGGTGATTGGGGTTAGCTGCAGCTTACGAAACTCCACTTCCGATCCTTCTGCCTGAACGGCAATTTGTCCACTGGTTACCGTACAATCTGTTCCGTGATTGACCATTTCCCCATTCATCCAAACCTTAATCTCTTTCCCCAAGCATTCAATAGTCATGGTGTTCCAATCTCCTACCGGTTTTTCACTTCCATCTGTTAAATTTAGTATGCGCCTTTTCTTTCCTTCTGTAATTCCCCACTCTGATCTAGGTCCACGCCGGGTTTCCATTTCAGGAACTTGGATGTCTTCCACAATGCACCAAAAGTCCCCAGCATTCTCATGCATCATTTGTACTTCTAAAGATTTTGGAAACATATCATAAAGGGCTCTGGGCGTAGAAACGTGTACTAAGACGCCACAGTTTCCAGGCTCTCCAGCAAAACGATATTCCACTTCCAACCGATAATCTTGATATGGTTTGTCGGTAATGAGGTGCCCTTGTGGCGTACCTAAACTTACTAGTAATCCATCCCTGATAATAAAGGGGTTACTAACATCGGTGGTATCCATCTCTGGTATATCACTATGCCATCCTTTTAGATCCATACCATTGAATAATGACTCGCCGATAAGATCTGAGGGGCGGTTGTTGCAATTGGAAAACAGTAATATAGAGCAGAATACAAATGCCAAAGCCAGTTTACTAACCATGATTACGAATTATTTTTAGTTAAGATAAAAAGGAATCAATTCAATGGCTAGTATCCCCCTTAAAACATAATATCCCGCTCTTAGTCTATTACTATCTTTTGGGGAGTTGATGGTACTCCTTCTTTGTAAGGAACGCTAATTTTTAGTATGCCGTTTCGATACTTAACTTTAATAGCAGATGGATCGAGGAAATTGGGCAGATGATAATACCTTTTTCCTAGCTCCAGAAGTTCATTTTGATTTATCGAGCTAAGTTTTTTCTCATCCTTACAAATATCCACAGACAGCACGTTGTTAGCCACCGCCACGAGGATATCTTTTTTTGAAAATCCCGGCAATGGAATTTCAATTTTAAAGCTTTTCTTACCATTCTTTACTTTGGGAGAGTTTTGAGATAACCAGGTATCTTCTAGGGCACTTCTACCTAGAAAATGGTTAAAGTCAATAAAATGATGGTAACGCTGCCCAAAACGGTTAAAAGCGCTTGGCCTAATTCTAGTAGCATACATATTATTTGGAGTTTAGTTTCACTTGTTATTTCAACAGTAAAACTAGTGCTCTGAGCAGAACTAGGCGATGATTCACAGTACGTGATCCCATGATTTAAGTCATGGGTCACACTGTGTTATATCGGTGATAGGGTATTAAGGCAAACTAAGGTTGTCCGGTAGATTATTCCTCAGTAGAATCGCTCGGAGTCGTAGATTCTGATTCAGGTGTAGATTCTGATTCTGATGCAGGTGTAGATTCTGATTCAGGTGTAGATTCTGATTCTTCTGGAACTGCTGCAACCGGAGCTTCAGGTTGGGCCTTCTGAACACGTACCGCATTCATGCCTTTCATGCCTCGTTCTAGTTCAAATTGTACATGATCGTTTTCATCAATTTCATCCAAAACTCCATTGATGTGCACAAAATACTTTTCTTGATTCTCGGAATCCTTAATAAAGCCAAAGCCCTTGGAGTGATTGAAAAATTCCACTCGACCTTTTCTAATAGGATCAGATTCGACCTTTTCCTTTTTAGGAATTCCAAGTTCGATACTTTCTGCTTTAATTTCTTTTTTCTTTTTGGTTGGATCTGGTGGAGTATCGGTAATGTTACCGAATTCGTCTACATAAGCCATCATGTTCTCCAAACCACCACCTTGAGAGTTAGCTTTGCGCTCTTCTCGTTTTTGCTGTTTCTCCTTCTTCTGTTTTATACGTTTTTTCTCTTTTTCTCTTTTGTTAAACGTATCCTGCGATCTCGCCATATGTAAATGTTATTATTGATAAAAAGTCTAAAATTGCTCCATTCGTTAACAATGTGCACCAGTATGCAAGTTACAATACATTAATACAATAATAAATAAAAACCTTAGTATAATCCATATTTACTCTTATTAAACGCATATACCGTGGTTTAGACGGTGTATTCCAAAGTACACCTAATCGAAATTGGTTGATTTTTAGGCCCTTTTTTACATTGGACAAAAAGAAATGCAACTATTTCATGATCAACTTATAAAGACCTTTCCCTTCCACTCCTACATATAAAAATCCGTCTCGACCTTGTTCTACGTTACGCACACGACCAATACCTTCCGCGATACGTTCTTGTTCAATGATCTTACCGTCTTTAACCGTAGCATGCACCAAATAAGAGAATTTCAAGGAACCTACTATTAGATCACCAGACCATCCTGGATATTTGCTGCCGGTTATAAAGGTCATGCCACAGGGAGCAATTGAAGGGACCCAGTAAATCTGTGGCTGTTCCATTCCTGTCTTTGCCGTAGCTTCTGCAAATTTGGTCCCGTTGTAGTTAATTCCGTAACTAATTACCGGCCAGCCGTAGTTCTTTCCAGCCTGAATCAGATTCACTTCATCACCGCCTTGGGGTCCGTGTTCGTGTTCCCATATCTTTCCTGAATTAGGATCCACAGCCAAACCTTGAGGATTGCGATGCCCAAAGGAATAAATAGCTTCCTTAGCACCATTCTTGCCTACAAAAGGATTATCGGTGGGTATTCCCCCATCATCATGGATACGGTATACTTTACCTCCATCTTTCGAAATGTTTTGAGGCAATACATCACGATTACCCCTATCCCCCACAGAAAAATACAGGAAACCCTCCTTGTCAAAAACCAAACGACTTCCAAAATGCTGTCTT
>JAJCYK010000604.1 GCA_029262935.1 Cytophagales bacterium
AGATGTTGAGACCATGAATGTTTACGATTTCTTTAGTGTTGAGGAGACCGGTAATGTTCTAGACATTGATCGCAGCAGTGCCTTCGACTACCGAGAGCAAGTAGCGGCCTTTTATGTGAATTACTCTCAGAAAATAGGAGAGAAGTACACGGTTAACGCAGGTTTACGGATGGAACACACTGATTCAGAGGGACTACTTGAAAGTCAAAAAGTAAACGAAATTGAGGAAGTAAGTAGAACTTATACTGACTTTTTCCCTTCAGGAGGGTTTAGTTATCAACCTAATAAGACCCATAAATTCGCTGTAAACTACAGTCGACGTATTGATCGTCCGGGTTACAAAGACTTGAACCCATTCGAGTTTAAGTTAGATGAGTTGACTTTCCAGAGAGGAAACCCATTCTTGAACCCACAGTACACCAATAGCTTTCAACTAAGTCATACTTTTAAGTACAAATTGACTTCTTCACTAAGCTACAGTCATACTGCTGATTTCTTTGCGGTGGTTACCGATACCACGGGAGCCTTGGGCAGTTTGATTACTCAGCAAAATATTGCGGATGCCCGCAATTTGGGTTTAAATGTTAGCTATCCATTTGATGTAAAAAAATGGTGGAGCGTTTACTCCAATCTTACCTTATATCATGTTGCCTACGATGCCAATATCGAAGGTGCTACTATTGACCTTAACCAAACAACCTTTAATATCTATGTTCAAAACAGCTTTATCTTGCCCATGGATTTGAAATTTGAGGTTTCAGGATGGTATAACTCGCCCTCGGTATGGGGCGGCACTTTTGAAACAGGAGATATGTGGAGCATGAGCGTTGGCTTCAAAAAGTCCCTGTGGAAAAGTCGGGGGAACCTAAGCGTGAACTTTACGGACATATTCAAAACTCAGGAGTGGGATGGTTTCAGTGAGTTCGCGGGGTTGAGAATTAATGGCAATGGCGGATACGACTCCCGCCGAGTTAAGTTTGGCCTTAGTTATAATCTGGGTAATAGCCAGGTAAAAGCTGCACGAAAAAGAAAAACGGGATTAGAAGACGAATCTAATAGAATCAAAGATTAACTAGTAGAACAGTTACTTCAGATAGATTCGTAAATAGTTCCCCTGGCCTTCTAGGTCAGGGGTTCCTTTTTATAGAGGGTTTGATTCTTAAGTCAAACCAAGTTCTTTCCACCAGAACTTCGATTAACTTATGGTTTTTATAGGTATAGTAATTGACTTTTCCATTGGGCAAATGCAATTTGTACTTATTGTTACCTTGAGCCTCTAGGGCACAGTAGGCTAAAAAACGTTCAGAATAGATCTGATCCACGTTGACCGGTTCCTGAAAGTATAATTTGGCAGTGGTGAACTGAACTTTGCTGTTCAATTGAAAACGGATATCCGGAGTCCTAAAACCTTGGTAGGCTGCTCCGCTTAAGTTAAGCGCAGAAGAATCTTCTAGCTCATTATTCATATAGACACAGGAAAAACTTTCCTTCACGTATCCATTTTGATATTGAACATTATTACTAGTCTGACGATGGTATTCTTTCCACAGCACTTTGAAGTTTACATCTGAATGAACGTTATAGGTCCATTGTTCGCCAGCTTGTTTGGCGGATGTTGTTACCGTCCCAATTTCTTTGCCATTGGATCTGGTAACCACATACATGCTGGACTGCCCCGAAAGCTGTGCTGTGCCGATTGAAAATAAGACTAAAAAATAGAGCTTTATGGCTTTAACCATAGGTGAAGATAGAGAAACCTGGTGAAATTCTATCGTAAAATCACTTACTCTGTGCTAAAATGAGATCTAAAAACCGGTTTAAAAATCCGTATCTGCTTGGTTAAGAGTTAATTCCTTTACCCAAATATTTCGATAAAGCACATTGTGCCCTTCGGCTTGTAGTTTAATACCCCCGGGAGTGTCTGTTATGCCTTTGCCTTCGTCGTTTCCTCCGTCCAATCCAGAGTTAGGTCCTCCCCACACTTGAGTAATAGACTGATTGGTGTGTACCTTAATACCATTGAAGTACACAGTTACCAAAGCCTTTTCCGTCCGTTTTCCATTTTCGAAACGAGCTGCCCTAAATACTACATCATAGGAGTTCCATTTGTTTAGTCCCTGATAGGCATGATAGGGGGAGGGTGTCTCGTTAATCACTGCCGCCAGGCCATGACTTGTGGAATCACCATCTAGGATTTGAATTTCATAACGATTTTGAAGATAGACACCACTATTGCCTCCGGGATTGGCTATTAGGAATTCCACATGTAACCTAAAATCCCTAAATTTTTCCTTTGTTACGAGGTCAGCTGCTCCATATAAACCACCAGCCGCCGCAGGATCGTTGCTGTTCATAACCATGCCTTGACCCACCGGATCTTTTTGTAGTGCCCATTTTATGGGCAAAGTTTGAGACAGCCTGGGACCGTCCCAATAAGTCCAGCTGTTATGCATGAGGGACTCACTGCCATCAAACAAACTAATAGCATGATCTGGAGGTTGGGTACCAACCCCAACCTGGGCATTTAAGTAGAGGATTTGTGTGGCAAATAATATGACGATCAGTAGGACTTTTGTCATGTTAACAATTTTTACATGCATTATTAAATTATTTAGAGAGAAATAATATACTCTATTTTATTCGTTTCGCCATGATCCCTTGGCAATCTTGAAGTAATTTAGAAAGCTTCTCTTAAGAGTTTCGTTGTTGTACTCCATAATTTGATGTTGGTACCTTTCGAGTGGGGTTTCTTTTACTGATTTCATCCTTATCACTCCATAGCAGCACTACGGTGATTAAAATCCACAGTTTCGTTCAAATAAACTTGTTTCATAGCACAATATAAGCTCCAATTTTTGAGCTTAAAATCTTGTGAACAACGACGTTTGTCTGATGCGTTCCACGAAGACCGTAACAACGTTTGCCCTCTGATGGTTTCTGAATACCACTAGCACAGTTGCAATGAGTAAAACGTGCTAGTTAAACTAATTATCATTATAGTTCTTAAAACCCTGATAATTCTTTAAAATGGAGCTGGAAGTGGTTATTCACGGAAAATTATACAAGTTATGAAGCAAATACTTGCTCAATTTAGTTTATTCACTCTCATCCTACTGGTTTGCTCTTGCCAAGAAGACAGGCCTAGCCAAGAAAAAGAGAAGGCTTACGAAAGACCGAATATCCTATTTATTATGTCCGATGACCATGCCTACCAAGCCATAAGTGCCTATTCGGATCACCTGATTGAAACCCCAAATATTGATCGCATTGCCCAGGAAGGTATGTTATTTAGTAATGCCTGTGTTACAAACTCAATATGTGCGCCCTCTCGTGCTACCATACTTACTGGAAAACATACGCATCTCAATGGAAAGATCGACAATATCATGCCCTTTGATACTACTAACATTACTTTCCCTCAGCTGCTACAGAATTCTGGATATCAGACGGCTATGTTTGGAAAATTGCATTTTGGAAATAACCCGAAAGGCTTTGATCAATTCAAGATATTACCAGGGCAAGGAACCTATTATAACCCGGATTTCATAACAAAGGAAGCAGGAGAAGTAACATTAGAAGGGTATACTACAGACATTATCACAGACATGACCTTGGATTGGCTGGATGCGGAACGGGATACCGCAAAACCATTTCTTTTAATGTATTTACACAAGGCCCCTCACCGGGAATGGCTGCCTCCTGCTCGTCATTACCAAACGTTTACTCAACGAACGTTTCCCGAGCCCGCTACTTTGTTTGACGACTACCAAGGCCGGGGGTCCGCGGCAAAAACTGCAGAAATGAACTTGTTGACCCATATGAATTGGGCCGGAGATTCAAAAATCTATCCTGAACTGATGGATGAATTGGGTATTAAAGAGTCTATTCACTGGGACAAAAG
>JAJCYK010000605.1 GCA_029262935.1 Cytophagales bacterium
ACGATGAAATAAAAAATCAACCTGAACTGCTAACGGCCTCCAGGGGTGTTCATACACTGAAGAATGTTACAAAACCCCTGGAAGTTTATGCTGTTTCCAATTATGAGCTTGGTGGCATTGACACGCTAGATACCAGCGTCGTGGAAAATTCAGTAGGTAGACCATTTATAACATGGTCCATAATTGCGGTCGCGGTAATCTTCCTTCTGATCTTGGCTTATTCCTCCGGTTTCTTTAATCGGGAATCAGGCTCTGAAACCATAGACGTGATCGTTGACAGATCAATTGCAGTGTTACCTTTCAAGAATGAGAGTAGTGATTCTTCAAACCTCTATTTTGTCAACGGTCTTATGGAATCTACGTTAAGCAAACTGCAGAAAATCAAAGACCTGCGGGTGATCAGTAGGTCCTCAGTAGAAGGATACAGAAAAACGGACAAGACAATTCCGGAGATGGCTGAAGAACTCAAGGTCAACTATTTTGTGACAGGTAGCGGGCAGAAGATAGGGGATCAGGTTTTACTCAATATTCAATTGATTGAAGCCTCTAGCGACAGACAGATTTGGGCAGAGCAATACAATCGCAAAGCTGTGGATATTTTTGAATTGCAGAATGAAGTGGCCCTGAAAATAGTAGGCTCAGTTGAAGCCATCGTCACCCCTGCTGAGCTTGAACTCATTGAGAAAAAACCCACTGAAAATCTACTGGCTTATGACTACTATTTGCAAGCACTTGGTCCATTTTTCTCCCAAACGAACGAAGGACTTGAACAAGCCATCGGATTATTTGAAAAATCTTTAGAGCAGGATCCAGAGTTCGCCCTGGCTTATGCCAACATCGCTATCTCCTACTATCTTCTGGATATGTTTAAAATCGAGAAACAGTACACAGAGAAGATTAATACCTATGCAGATAAGGCTTTGCTATATGATTCAAAATCCGCCCAGAGCCTGACAGCGAAGGCATTCTACTACATACAAACAAAAGAGTACCAACTAGCCTTGCCACATCTTGAAAAGGCTCTGGAGTATAATCCCAATTCTTCTCTTGCGGTGCAAATACTTGCAGATTTCTATTTTCGTCTGATTCCCGACTCTGACAAATACCTGGAGTACGCCTTAAAAGGAGTTCAGCTTAATGTTGCCGCCACTGATTCTGTCACCCAGAGTTATCTCTATTTACAACTGAGTAATGCCCTGGTGGCATCAGGGTTTGTAGATGAGGCGTTAAAATACATCAACATGTCCTTGGACTACAGTGCCGTAAATTATTATGCGCCACATTTAAAGGCATTTGTTCTGTTTGCCAAGGATGGTAATGTGGAGAGGACCAGGAATTTGCTGATTAAGGAATGGAATAAGGATACTACCCGCCTTGACATATTGCAGGATGTCGCCAAGTTATATTATGGGCAAGAAATATATGACAGCGCTTTTTACTATTTTGAAAAATTTGCCAAAGCCAGAGAAGCTAACGGTCTGGACTTTTATGCACAGGAAAATATCAAAATTGCGCTGGTCTATGAAAAGATGGGTTTGGATACGGAATCTGAGAAATTTTTTAATGAATATTCAAAATATTGCGAAGAGGATCATTCTCCCTACAGAAGTGCTAATATGGCTGCGAAATATGCCTATGAAGGGAAAACCGACCAGGCTATCGAGCAACTGAGAATATTTTCCGAAGCAGATAATTATCAATACTGGTATTTGTTACTTGAAGAAGACCCACTACTTAAACCGTTAAAAAGTCACCCAGAGTTTGAGAGCATCATGCAAAAAATCAAAGACCGGTTCTGGGAAAATCAGGCCAGGCTGAAAGAGTCGCTGGAGGAAGAAGGACTGATATAAAATGGAACTAGCTGTTATGTTGAAGCAATCCGCAGTATGGAGTTTTAATTATAAGCTTAAACTAAGTATTAAACATGCGCTCTATTAGCCGAATTTTTAGTGGCCCCGGCAAACCACAATGGTTTTTATGAAAGGAATAAATCTAGCTTGACCTCAGCAATACCTTCTTTATTCTTATAAATTTCAAGAATTCTTCGTTCATCTGTACGGCCTTTAACTGTCCTATTACTTACCCTCTCATCACCCTTGAAATATAGTTGAGTGACCAGTTCTTGGTAGCCATCAACTTTTTTCACTAAATAATGTATGTGTTTTGGTCTTCCCCCATAAGGAGGGGGAACAAATGTTTTGAACCAATATTCACCCTGGTCATTGGTGTAGAATCTACCGCGACATCTAAATTCTTGGGTCTCCATATCGTAATGCTTTTGGTGGTCGCAATGCCAAACATCAATAAGTGCCTTAGATATGGGAGCTTTACAATCTGCTGCGAAAACCTGCCCAATAACTTTCAATGGAATTTCGTCTGCATTGTTCGCATAGGTCAAGTCGTTCCTAAAAGGGGCATCTTTTCGAAAAAAAGGACCCAAATAATCCGTAGTTGTAGCACAATCACCAATGGTCGTCCCATTTTTCTTTAGAATGGTGAACCCAGCGGTTGAAATTGCAAACGCACTTAAGCCAGCAACCTTAATAAAATTTAACCTGTCCATAATCACTTGTTTACTTAATTACAACGTAATCTTGTGCTCTCATAGTGTTCGTTTCCCATAGAAATAAGGTGTGCAATGCCCTTGATGGACTTTTTCTTTTTACTTCTTTAGATTATATACGGTTGTTCATTTTTAAGGCACATTAACTGGATTAATGACCACGGCTTTAAAGGTGTTCCAAGGTCTTTAAAAATTATAGTGATCTGGTTAGGAGGCGTGTAGCCTGTAAAGTTTTTACCTATTCAATCACAGATTTTGGTCTTTCTATTAAAAAGTACATTTTGACTATATTCCATTTATCAACAAGTTATGAGCAATTTAAAAAACGTATCGTCCTGAAATAGTATGACAAAAAAACAAACAAAACGAATACTCAGATTCGTATTTATTATTGCAAGCATAATCTCTTTGGTGTTCGTACCCTGGATTTTGGTAAAGGCTTGGATTTTACCACTACCTGATACGGTTCAAGAACAAGTAAATGAAGCAATTGGTCATGGATTTGATGGAATAATAGTTTACGTAGACCAAGCTGGGAGGCCACCGGAGTTTTATGCCGCAGGCTGGCATGACCGAAAAAATAGAATACCTGCCGACCCGAAAGCCCTATTCAAAATTGCCAGTATTAGCAAGTTATATGTTGCTGTTGCTACAACCAAATTAGTTAAAGACAATCGTTTGTCTTTGGATAAAACACTCGCTGATTACTTTCCGGAATTGGAAGGAAGGATTGAAAATGCAGATAAAATCACTTTGAGATTGATGGTGCAACATCGGAGTGGCATTCCCAATTTTACCGACACCCCTGGCTATTGGGAAGACCCACAGAAAGACAATACAAAAACGCTTGAGCTAGTACTGGATAAGCCTGCTGACTTTGAACCTGATAAAAAATATAGATATTCAAATACCAATTATTTGTTGATAGGCGAAATCCTTGATAAAATATTGGGATATAGCCATCACCAATATATCAAGAGGGAAATTTTGATACCGCTTGAGCTGAACAATACTTACAGTTTGCTAGGTGAAGTAGATTTAGACGATGTTATGAGCGGGTATTACGTAGGTTATGATGACGATATAAAGTATAATGATTTTATAAACCCTGCCGGCTCAATGGTAGCTACAGCACAGGATGTGGGCATATTCTTGAGGGCATTGAACGATGGCTCATTGTTTGATGAAGGAGAACAGGCAATCTATTCCTCTATTTATGAATATGAACATACAGGATTATTGCCAGGATACTCTAGTATTGCCAGGTATCACAAAGATTTTGATGTGGCTGTTATTCAGTTTGTAAATACAAGTGGTGGGTACACTTGGAATTTATCGGAAATCGTATATAATCGTATTGTAAAAATTGTGAAAAGTAAAAAAAGCTCATAAAACTTTATAAAAGGATAAAACGACCTTTATACTCACCCTTAGCACTAATCAAAAAGTTAAATTGAAAGCAGGTTTCTCTTAAC